>CANHON010000110.1 GCA_947462115.1 Deltaproteobacteria bacterium
CGCCCGGGCATAGGTGGTCAGGCCCTGGACGATGGTTCGGATGCTCTCGCTGTACTCGACGATCTCTGCCGCGTGCGAGCGCACCAAGCTCAGATCGTCCTCCTCGAGGATCGCCTCCGCGAGGCCCAGCACGCCGAACAGCGGGCTCGAGACCTCGTGGGCGATGCCCGCCGCGAGGGTGCCGATGCCGGCCAGCTTCTCGCTCTGGATGATCTCGGCGCTCAGGGCCTTGGTCTCGGCGAGGGCCTCGGCCAGCTCGACGTTCTTGCGCTGCAGGTCGAGGATGAGGCGCTGGTTCTCCAGGCCCAGCCGACGCCGGTCGAGGGCGCGGGCCGCCTTTCGCCGCACGTCGAAGACATCGTCCAGCGGCTTGCGAAGGTAGTCAAAAGCGCCCTGGTTCAGCGCGTCCACCGCCGTCTCCACCGAGGCATAGCCGGTGATGAGGATGACCTCGCAGAGCGGATCCCGGGCCTTTGCCCGCCGCATCAGCTCCAAGCCGGAGGTGTCGGGGAGGTTCTTGTCGGTGATCAGCAGATCGCAGCCCTCCCCCTCGATCACCGCGAGGGCGGCGACGCCGTCGGCGGCGGTGCTCAGGCGCACCGGCTCGCCCATAAAGACGGCCGAGAGGATCTGAAGAATGACGGGCTCGTCATCCACGATGAGGACGTGCGGGTGCGCAGGGGACATCGTCGGCCAGGGGCATCAGGCATCGAGCGGCCGCGCCCCAGCAAAGCCGCCGAGCCGCGTGGCCCGCATCGTACCACCAGGGGGGGATCCACGCCCGGGCGGCCCTGGTGGCGCCGTTTGACATCGCTCGCCACCACACTAAGCTGGGCCGCCTTCCGTCCGAAGGCGCGTGTGGGGCGACCCATGCCACGCCGCTCAGGAGCACCGATGCGCCACGCCACGCCGCTGACCCCCCGCCTCCTCCTGCTCGCGCTGGGCCTCGCCGCCTGCAGCGCCAAGACCAAGCAGGTCCTGGAGGCCGGCGTCCTGAGCGAGACCCCGAGCGCCGACGGCCTGATCGAGCAGCAGATCGACCTCAACGCCGACGGCAAGACCGAGGTCTGGAACTTCATGCGGGAGCGCGCCAACGCGCCCAAGGTTGTGCTGCGCAAGGAGAGCGACCTGAACTTCGACGGCCGCGTCGATGTGCGGGCCTGGTTCACCGAGGCGGGCGTCCTCGAAAAGCAAGAGTGGGACGGCGACTTCGACGGCCGGGTGGACTGGGTGGACCACTACCAGGGCAATGTGCGCGTGCTGAGCGAGTGGGACACCAACAACGACGGGCGCTTCGACGAGTTCCGCAGCTACGAGAACGGCAAGGTGCGGCGCAAAGAGCGCGACACCAACGCCGACGACCAGGTCGATCAGTGGGAGTACCTCGACGAGCAGGGCCGCGTCACCAAGACCGGCCGCGACATCGACGGCGACGGCGTCATGGACGAGCGGAACGAGTAGGCCCCTCAGCCCGCCAGCCGGTCCACCTCGGCGCGCACCATCCGCTCCACCAGGCCATCAAAGGCGAGCGAGGGCGTCCAGCCGAGCTGGTCGCGCGCGGCGCTGGCGTCGCCCCGCAGGCAGGGGATCTCCGCCGGCCGCAGCAGCGCCGGATCGTGCACCACATGGGCCTGCCAGCGCCGGCCGACCGCCGCGAAGGCCCGCTCCGCGAAGTCCTGCACCGACCAGGCGAGCCCGGTGGCGACGACGAAGTCCCGGGGCTCGGACTGCAGCAACATCAAGTGCATGGCCTCGACATAGTCCCCGGCGAAGCCCCAGTCGCGCCGCACATCGAGCCGGCCCAGGGTCACCGTCTGCGCCCGACCGGCGTGCACCGCCGCCGCCGCCATGGCCAGCTTGCGGGTCACGAACTCCACCCCGCGGCGCTCGGACTCGTGGTTGAACAGGATGCCGCCGACGGCGAAAAGCCCGTAGCTCTCGCGGTAATTGACGGTCAGGTGGTGGGCATAGACCTTGGCGACCCCATAGGGCGAGCGCGGGTGAAAGGCGGCGCGCTCATCCTGGGGCCCGGCGTCGTTCAGCCCGAACATCTCGGAGCTGCCCGCTTGGTAGAACCGCGCCTCCGGCCACGCGAGGCGGAGCGCCTCGAGCATCCGGGCGCAGCCCAGCGCCGTCACCTCGCCCGTGAGCACCGGCTGCCGCCAGCTCGTCGGCACGAAGCTCTGCGCCGCGAGGTTGTAGACGTGGTCGGGCTTGTGGCGCCGGAGCACCTCAAAAAGTGAGCCCTGATCCAACAGATCCGCCGAGTCGAGCTCCAGACGGGGCATCAGGTGTGCGATCCGCCAGTGATCGGGGCTCGCGCTGCGGCGGACGAGGCCAATGACGCGCCAGCCGCGATCGAGGAGGAGCTCCGCGAGGAAGCTCCCATCTTGACCGGTGATCCCGGTGATGAGCGCGGTCGGCATTCTTCCCCTCGGTTGGGGCGCCCCCTAGCGGCGGGGCCGGCGCGCGGCAAGGCCGGAGCTCAAGGCGCGGCTTCGCCCGGCGTCTCCGCCAAAATAGCGTCCACTTCGATCTCGTCGTTCCCGAAGGCCCCGGACTCGCCCGCGATGTTCCAGACCACCGTCCAGGTGCCGCCGACGGGGTCGGCCAAGACGACCGTAGGCACAAAGCAGGTCTCCACCGAACCTTCGCCGCCGCCGCCGATCCACTGCTCCTCGATGATGATCTCTTTGCCCTTGGCCGCCACCTCGGGCTCAAAGACCGAGTCGCTCGGCAAGAACACCGCCGTGCGGCTCGCGACCAGATCCCCGTTCGTCAGCGCCAGCTGCAGCTCGCTGTCGGGCGGATCCGCGAAGTCGATGTCGGTGCAGCCCAGGGCCTCCCAGGTCACGTCCAGCTCCGGCTGGCAGGCGGCGAGCAACAAGCACCCCGCCCAGCTGGCCGTGTTCTTCCCCCGCGCGCCTCGCCCCATGCAGACCTCCCTTCAGGCCCCCGCGGGGCCCCGGCGCATCATGCCACAGCCGGTCGGGCGGGGCCCCGGCGCGTCCTGCCACAGCCGGTCGGGCGGGGCCCTCAGGTCAGGTCGGGGGCCTCGACCTGGAGGCGCGCCAGCAGTTGGCGCATGGCCTCCCCTTCGGTCTTGCTCATCACCAGAACAGCATCGCCGACGTCAATCACGACGGTGTCGTGCAGGCCCACCAGGCTGAGGTCCCGCCCGGGCGCCCAGACGACGTTCCCGGTGGACTGCACCGCGCGAACGCTGCCCGCGCGGCCCCGGCCGCCCTCTACGACCGGCAGCAGCCCCTCGGCGCCGGCCCAGCTCCCCACGTCGCTCCACCCAAAGGCGCAAGGGACGGTGAAAATACTCTGGCAGCGCTCCATCACGCCGTAGTCCACGCTGATGGCGTCGGTCTGCAGCCACTGGGCCTCGCTGATGCTCGGGCCGGCCCCGGCGAGGGCGGCCGCTGTACGGGGGAGATGAGCGGAGAGCTCCGCCCAGAACACCGAGGCCCGGAACACGAACATGCCGGCGTTCCACAGGTGGGCCCCGCCCGACAGGTAGGCCGCGGCGGTGAGCGCGTCGGGCTTCTCGCGGAAGGCAGCGACCCTCCGCACCGAGGCGCCCGCGAAGCCCGGCACCGGGCCGCCGATCTCCAGGTAGCCAAAGCCGGTCTCGGGTCGGGTGGGCGAGAGGCCGAGGGTGACGAGCCCGTCGAGGCGAGCGGCGGCATCCACCGCTGTGCGAAGCGCCGCCTGGAACGCCGCTTCATCTTCGATGTGGTGATCCGAGGGCAGCACGATCACCACCCGGTCGCCCACGCCCTCCGTTGGGGCCCCCGGCGCGAGCCGCGCCACCGCCCAGGCGATGGACGGAGCGGTGTTTCGACCCGAAGGCTCCACCAAGATCTGGCTAGCATCGAGCTCGGGCAGCTCGGCGCGCACCGCCGCCTCCATCGGCCGGCCGGTCACGACCAGCAGGGCATCGGCCGAGACGAGGCCGCGCAGGCGCTCCACGGTGCGGCGCAGCAAGCTCGGCCCCCCGTCCAGCGACAAGCACTGCTTGGGGCGCGCCGAGCGCGAGAGCGGCCAGAAGCGCGTGCCGCTCCCGCCCGCGAGGATCACCGCCACCACAGCCGCCATGCTCTCCCCTCCGCCGAGCGCGCCGCTCAGAACAGATCCGGCTCGATGCGCTGCAGCGCGGCGTAGGCCACGACCGCCACCGCGTTGGACAGGTTGAGAGAGCGCACCGGACCAGGCATCGGAATACGGAAGGCTCCGTACCGCTGCACCAGCTCGGTGGGGAGGCCGACCGACTCCCGCCCGAACAACAGCACGCTCCCGCGAACATAGGGCGCGGCGGTGTGGGGACGGTCGCCGAGGGCCGACATCAGGTGCAAGGGGCGCTGGCCGACCCACTCGAAAAAAGCGTCTGCGTCGCGATGCTCGACGACATCCACCTGCGACCAGTAGTCGAGCCCGGCCCGGCGCACCGCCTTCTCATCGGTCTGGAAGCCGAGCGGGTGGATGAGGTGCAGGCGCGCGCCCACCCCCAAGCACAGCCGCCCGGCGTTCCCGGCGTTCGAGCCGATCTCCGGCTGGAGCAGCGCGATGTGGAGGCGCGGCTCCGCGTCGGTGACAGGGCTCGGCACGCTCAGGCCTCGGCGATGGGGGCGGTGTAAGCGCCGACGATGACCTTGGCCGGGCGGATCAAGCGGCTACCGATGCGGAAGCCCGCCGCGAACACATCGACCACCGCCTGATCGAGGGCCTCGTCCATCACCGGGGTGGTGGTGAGCGCCTCGTGGATCTTCGGATCGAAGCGGGCCCCCTTGCCGGGCACCTCCTCCAAGCCGAGCGCCCCGAAGGCCGACATGAACTCCTTGAACACCAGGTCCAGGCCGGTGGCTGTGTCCTCGGCGCTCGCGCCCCGGCGGAGGGAGTCGAGGGAGCGTCGGAGGTTCTCGACCGGCTCGAACAGGCTGGAGACGACCTCGCCGCGGCGGAGCTCCTCCTTGACCACCGCTTGGCGCTCGAGGCGCTCCCGGGTGGCGCTGACCTCGTCCTGCTGCTTTTGGTAGGCCTGGCTCACCGCGCGGAGGCGCTCCTTGAGCTCGTTGAGCTGAGCCTGCAGCGCGTCGTTCTCGCTGTTGGCTGCCTCCAGGTCGGCGCGCAGCTCCCGGACGTAGGTCGGCTCCAGCTCGACCAGCTCGGCCTCCACGCCCTCGCTGGAGTCCGCCGCGTCGAGGGCCTCGTCACCATCGGCGCCCTCGGCGTCCACCGCTTCGTCTGCAGCGTCCGTGTTTGGATCTTCGGGGTTCTCCAGCATGTCATTCCCTCGTGGTTGGGCGCGCTTGGTAACCACCGACCTGCGACCGTCAACGGGCTGCCGGAGGCGCCGGTCGGGCGTTATCCGCTCCGGTGCCGTCGCGACGGGCCGCCCACGTGGCCCCCGGACGATCCGCGGAGCGCAGATGGATGACAAACAGAGCAAGCTCTTGATGGTGCTTGCATTTGCCCTCGCGGCCCTGGTCTCCTTCCTCCTGTTCGTCGAGCCCCCCAAGGACACGGGGGACGAGGGTGGGCCCGAGTGGTCCGAGGCGATGCCTGGGCTCGCGCTCGCCGACGTGGTGCGCCTTCAGATCGACCAGGGCGCGCCTGGCAGCGCGCAGACCGTGGCGGTCCGCGACGAAAAAGGCGGCTGGCGCCTGCAGTCCCCCCGGCAGGCCCGCGCCGACGCCGAGGCCACCGAGGGCCTCGTCCGGGCCGCGCTGCGCCTCGAGCTCGGCCCACCGCTGCCCGCGCCGCCGGCCGAGTATGGCCTCGCCCCGGCCCGGGCGGTGCTCCGGCTCCGGGCGGCCGATGGCGGCGAACACACCGTCGAGATTGGCGCGGACACCCCCGTCGGCGGCGGCACCTACGTTCGGGTCGGGGACGGTCCGCCGCGGGCCAGCCGCACCCAGCTGGGCGCGATGTTCACCGATGGCGCCGCTGATCTGCGCGACCGGCGGCTCACCGACATGAGCCAGACCAGCGTGGAGCGGGTCGAGCTGGAAGGCGGCGCGCAAGGGCTGCGGTTCTCCCGGGACGCCCACGGCTGGTGGGTCGAGCCCACCCGCGACCCGAGCCTGTTCCCGCGCACCCGGGCCTCGGGCGGCGCGGTCGAGGCGCTCATCAGCGCGCTGACCTCGCTGCGGGCCGACGAATTCATCGACCTGCCCGCGGCCCTCCCGGCGGAGCGGGCCCTGGAGATCCGGCTCAGCGACGGCGCCGAGACGGTGGCGCTCAGCCTCGCCCCCGACGAGGAGGGCCTGTGGATGGCCCAAGGGCCCCTGCAGCCGGCGCCGGTGCGCATGCTCGGCGAGGCGCTGGCCCCTGCCCTGGCCAAGGCCCCGCCGGACTGGTTCGAGCGGGCCCTGCTCCCGGTGCGGCCAATGCGGTTGAACCGGGTGGAGGCCACGCTCGAGGGCCTGAGCCTCGACGCCACCCGCACCGACTCCGGCTGGAGTGATCCGCGGGTCGAGCCCTTGCTGCGGGTCCTGGATCAAGCCCAAGCCGACCGCACCCAAGGGGGCGGGCCCGCCGCGGAGGCCCCCGCCTTCGGGACCCTCCGCCTCACGGAGTCCGGCGGGCACACCGAGGCGCTCACCTTCTTCGGCCTCACCGAAGAGGGCGCCCGGGCGGCCGCGGAGCCGGGCTTGGGCGCCGCCTTCCTCGTGGACAGCGCGACCATGGGCGCGCTCGCCGAGGTGCTCCGTGGCGCTTCAGGCCTTGGGAACGGCGGGCCCGCGCAGCCCTGAGGGGTTGGCCAGGCGCATGCCGCGCGCGCCGGGGTCGGCCAGCCAGCGGCCCACCCGATGCAGCAGGTGGGTGCGCGCCAACAACACCGTGCTGGCGCCCATCACCGTCAGCAGCAGCATCCAGGGTCCGAGCAGCAGCCCCAGCGCGAGCCCGGTGAGGCCGATGGCGGTGCCGGCCCCGAGGATGACGTCCCGCTGCAGCAGCACGGCGCTGAGGCGCTCCGCGACGAGGTGAAGGTCTGGCTCGGCGTGCTCCAGCTGCGGACGGGCGGCCCGGAGCAGCGCCCTCCCCTCGCCGGTGCGCCCCCGGTACAGCGCCTCGAGGGCCGCCAACAGCAGCACAGCCGGCCGATCCCCGGCGACACAGCGCAGGCGGTCGACCGCGGCCCGGGCCGGCTCGCCGGTGCGAAGGCAGGTCAGGCCCCGGTGCCACAAGATCACGAGATCATCGGGGAAGTAGGCCGAGGCCATCGCCGCGGTGGCGTAGGCCTGGTCGAAGGCGCCGATGTGGTCGGCCATCACGAGGGCGCCCACATAGGCCGAGCGGCGGAAGTGCTCGGCTTCGTAGGTGGCGACGACGCAGCGCAGGGCCTCCTCGGACTGCCCCTGGCGCATCGCGGCGATGCCGGCCCGCAAGCTGTCGTCGGTGGCGCCGCCCAGGTCGAGCCAAGCCAGCGGGGCGGCCTCGGTGGGCCGCTCGGTGGAGGTGAGGATGATCCCGCAGTCTACGGTGTGGTGGAAGGCCAGCATGCGCTCGCCGCCCTGCTCGTCCCCGCTCACCGCTTGAAAATGCTTGATCTGCTTGAAGAAGCCCTCTCGGGTGAGGCAGCTCCCCCGCTCCCGAAACCGGAAGACGTAGACCGTCCAGGGCACCGCCGGCCCGCCGGAAGCCGTCTCATCGGCCCCGCGCACCCGCGCGAAGTAGACGTCGTGCAGCTCATCTTCGGCGACGAGGGCGATCTCGATCTCATCGGCCTCCACCTCGATCTGCCCGGTGGACCGGCGGAGGAAGGCCGCGATCTCTCCGGCGAAGTCGCCCGCGAGCAGGCCTGGAGAGTCCGCCGCCCGGGCCGCTGACCAGCCGTAGCGCAGCAGGTAGCTTCGCCGAAGCTGGGCGATCCGGCTGCGGCAGTGGGCGGCCTCGGCGGCGGCGGCGTCCGGGCTCGGCAGACGGGCGCCGGCGGTGGCGCCCCGGCGCTGGTAGAGCCGCACCGACTCCTCGAAGGAGTAGCGGCGCACGCCCCCATCTCGCCCGACGATCTCGACCGGGAAGTCGACCAGCGCTTGGTAGTCCTTCGGAGGGTCCCGCCGGATTTTCCGAACACGCTCGATCATGGTCCCCCGCTCCGCGCGCCTCGCTCGACCTTGCCCCGCGCCGCGGCGCCGGACACACTGTATCGCCCCGGTGAGGCGCGCGCTGGCCTCCCCCGGGGGGCCGCTTCGGCGGCCGACCGCGTCAACTTCGGTCATCTGCGCGCCGACCGGCAACACTCCGCCCCGGCGGTGCGTAGGGCCGGCGCCGCACCGACCGCCCTGGAGTCCCCCCTGAGCCTCCGCGTCCTCCACAACCCCGTTGACGAGCGCGATCGCATCGCCGCCGCCCTCGCTGGCGACGCCGGCGCGCGCGCGTGGCTCGTCGAGACCTTCACCCCCGTGTCCTACGGCTTCGCGATGCGCCTGATGGGCGACGAGCAGGACGCCCGCGACGCGGCCCAAGACACCATGCTCAAGGTGCTGCGGAACCTGCACCGCTACGACGCCCAGTGGCGCTTTAGCACGTGGGTGCTCGGGATCACCCGCAACACCTGCATGGACGAGTACCGCCGCCGCCGCCGCAAGCCGGTGTCCGAGGCGGTGGACGTGGCGAGCGAGGAGCCGAGCCCGGCTGACCTCTGCGACGCCCAGCTGCGCAGCGCCGCTGTCCGCAGCGCGCTGGAGGAGCTCCCGGAGATCTACCGCGAGATCATCATCTTGTACCACTACGAGCACCTGCTCTACCGCGAGATCAGCGAGCTGCTCAACCTGCCGATCGGCACGGTCATGAACCGGCTGTTCCGGGCCCGCCAGCGCCTCAAGGTGCGGCTGGAGGGCCTCGAGGCCGCCCAGGTGCCCCTCGCGCTCGGGCAGCTCGGATGAGCGGCGGCTGGCGTCACCTCACCGACGCGCAGATCGAGGCCCTGGTCATCGGCGCCCTCGCCGACGCCGAGGCCGCGTCGCTGGCCGAGCACCTCGACGACTGCCCCCGCTGCGCTGGCGCGGTGGCCTCCGCCGATCCCCTCCGCCCGCTGCTCCTCGCCGACGCGCCGGCCCCCGCCTGTCCGGCCGACCTCTTCGCCGCGATCTTGTCGGAGGCGCAGCGCGCGCCCGAGCTTGCGCCCGCCCCCTCGGCCCCGCGGATCGCCCCGCCGACGCTGCCTTCAGCGATGGAGCCCGCCTGCCCGCGCTGGCCGGCGGTCCTCGCCGCCTCCGCGCTCATCGGCGCCGCCGCCCTCGGCCTCCACGCCACCGGCGAGCTCGGGCCGAGCCTGCAGTGGGGCCTCGACGGGCTCCGGGCCAGCGCGGCGCTCAGCCGAAGCCTGGGCCAAGCCCTCGGCGCGCCCCTGTGGCTCATCGCCCTGGAGCTCCCCCTGCTCGGCGCCGCGGCCTGGTGGGCCTACCGCCGACGGGCGCTCCGGCCGGTGATCTAAGCGCCGCGCCGCCCGATCGCCGCGCCTGACGCCCCTCCTCCCCGAGCGCACCCCCTTGCCCCTGCGCCCCCTCCACCGCCGACCGCTCGGGCGCCCCGCCGGCGCAGGGGCGCACCTGCTCCTCGGGGCCGCGCTCAGCGCCAGCGCCGCGGCGCGCGAGGCCGCGGCCGACACCGGTGAGCACGGCAGCCAGCTCCGCCGCGAGAGCCGAGAGGTGCTGCTGCGGCGCGTTCACGCCCTCGAAGCCCGCGTGGTGGAGCTGGAGGGCGCGCCACCTGGCGATGGGAAGATCGTGCGCCGCGGTGATCTCGTCGAGCAGGCCGTGGGCCTCGGCGTGCCCGTGGAGGTCTGGGGCGAGGTCGACGGCGACGTCGTCGCGGTGGGCGCCGATGTGGTCGTGCACCGGGGCGCGACGGTGCGGGGCGACGCCGTCTCGCTCGGGGGCGAGGTCCGGGTGCTGGAAGGGGGCGCGGTCGAGGGCTCGCCGATCACGCTGCGCTCGCCGCCGCCGCCAAAACAGCGGGGCCTGAGCCGCCGGCTGAGCTACGCCCTCGGCGGGGGCGCGGCCGCGGTGCTGGCCGCCGGGCTGTGGCCGGGGCGCGCCCGACGGATGGCCGCGAAGCTCCGCGGGGGTCCCTTCGGCGCCCTCGCTGCCGGCCTGCTCGCTGCCAGCCTCCTGCCGGTGCTGGCCATGGCCTTCGCCATCACCGTGATCGGGCTGCCGATCGCCGCGCTGATCCTCCTCGGCATGGCCGTGGCCGGGCTGATGGGCGCCGTGAGCGCCGCCGAGGCCCTGGGCGAGCGGCTCCTGCCCCGGGTCACGCCCTGGGTGGCCACCGGGATTGGCGCGCTGCTGCTGATCCTCGTCTGGCAGCTCCCGTGGTTGGGTCGCCCGCTGGTGCTCGCGGCCCTGCTCGCCGGCTTCGGCGCCGCCCTCCGGAGCCGCGGCGGCCGGGGGACCTGAGCCCGACCGGCTACTCCACCAGCTCGGCGGTGCTGCGCGGCGCCTTGGTGGTCAGCTTCTTCGGCGCCCAGCCGTCGGAGCCCCGGTACTCGATCTGGTAGATCTCCTCAAAGCTCCCGTCGGACTTGAGGAAACGGAAGCCCAGCCGCAGCGTGTCGCCGCGGAGCGAGCCGGTCCACCAGCCCTGCACCGGGAAGGCGCCGCCGTTGTAGGCGCCGGTGAAGCCCTCGTAGGTGTCGCGGGCCTTCGCCTGATCGACCACTTGGGGCGGGAGGCCGTCTGCGCGGTTCACCCGGTCGAGCTGATCCATCAGGGTGATGTCGAACATCGGCTCCAGCGGCACATCGGCGGCGCGTCCGGCGCGGTCGGCCGGCGCCCAGCGCATCAGATCGTCGGCAGGCGCCCCGCCGCCGCCCACCCCAAGGTGCAGCACGCCGAGCGGGCCGTCCGGGAGCAGCACCTGGTGGGTGTGGTGGCCCGCCGAGATGACCGCCCGCAGGCGCGAGACGCCGATGGTGCCCTCGACCAGGTCGACCAGCTCCTCGGGGCCGCCGCCGAGGTTCATGGCCGGCTCCTTGCCGCCGAGATCGAGCACCGGGTCGTGCATCAAAATGACCATCCCGTCGAACTTCCCGCCGGTCTTGGGGTCGAGGGTGCGCTTGATCCAGCCGAGCTGCTCGGTCCACCGGCTGCCGAGGCGCTCTTTGGCGGGGTCGAGCACCAAGAAGCGCCAGGTCTTGCCCTCGGACTGCAGGTCAAAGGAGGACCAGGTCGCCACCCGCTGAAAGCCGATGTCCGCGCCGATCTCCGGGAAGGCCGCGCCCAGCGCCTCGTAGCGATCGTCCCCGGCGGCCTCGCGATCCCCGGCGACATAGACGGCCTTGAGGCGGGCTTTTCCGGTGGGGTGCGGGCTTGAGCTGGCCAGCACCTCGAGCCAGCGCTTGTCGAGCAGCTTGAAGGCGCCGGCGCTGCCCGCCTCGACCGCGTCGCCGAGGTGGATGAGCACCTGCGGACCCTCGGGGGTGCCGACCAGCGCGCCCATGTCGGCGATGATGGACTTGGTCGCGCCGGCGCGGACCTTGGCCATCCGCGCGCCGTCCGCCGCCGGGACCACCCCCCGGGTGTTGCCGACCAGGGCGAAGCGCAGGGGCTCCACCAGGGCCAAGCTCGCCCCGTCATCCGCGAAAATACTGTGCTTGGCCGTCTTGTCGCCGCCGGCCACCGCGCCGCCGCCGGGGCTGAGCCCGAGCACGACCAGCGCCGCCGCGCCCCAAGAACGCCACCGCCGCCGCACTGTCTCGCCTTGTCGCATGGGCCCTCCGGCGCCCCGGGGCGCGCCGGCCCAACCTCACCAGAGCCCCGCGCCTTGTCCACCCGGTTGTCGCCGCTGCGCCCCACGCCAGGAGCGCTGCGCATGAGCGCCAATCAGCTGCGGTCGATTCTTCATCTGCTGCGGGTAATCCTCCATCGGCTGCAGCCCCAACCTTCAGGTGCTGCACCGGACCTGCGACGGCCAGCGGCGGCCCCGGCGCCTGAACGGGGCGCGCCGGACGGGCTATCCTCGCCCCCATGCGCACCCGACCCCGCCTCGTCTTCGCTCCCCGCTCCCTCCCGCATGGCCTCGGGGTCTCGCTCGGCCTCGCGCTCGCGGCCTGCGGGCCCAAGGCGCCGACCCGGGTCATCGCCCCGCCCAGCGCCGAG
>CANHON010000111.1 GCA_947462115.1 Deltaproteobacteria bacterium
GACCAGCGCGATGGTCCGACGCAGCCAGTACCGGGGCTGGGGTGCGCTCACCGGGCGCTCCAGCCCAGCACCTCGCCGGGCTGGACCGGGCGGGCCACGCAGCCACAGGGCTCGGGGGCCTGCACGCAGACCTCCGGCGGCACCACCAGGGCGCCGCCTTGGGCGGGCAGGGCGCCGGGGCAGATCATGCCTTGGAGGGCGATGATCGCGATGAGCTCCACCGGCGCCCCCGTGGGGCCGCGCTCCACCACCACGCCGGGCTCCGGCGGGCCCAGCCCCGGGGCCGGGTGCAGGCGGGCGGCGCAGCCCTTGGCCCAGGGCTCGATGTGCTCGGCTTGAAGGGCGGCGGCGTTGGCGGCCGCGGCCCGCAAGGCCCGCAGGCGGCGCTCCAGCTCGGGCGTCTCGGGGGCCGGCGCCTCGGCGGCGCGGGCGAGGCGCGGCGGGAGGGCCTCGAGGAGCGCGCGGGCGCGGGCCACCTCGAGCAGGGCCTCGGCGTCTCTGGCGGCGGAGCAGCGGGGCCCGCGGGGCAGGGCCGACCACCGGTTCTGGGCGCGGGCCAGGGCGAGGGCCACGGCCTCGGCCTCGGCCACCCGCTGCGCGCCCCGCTCGGCGGCGGAGCGCGGGCCGGCGGCGCGGGCCGGCGCGCGGTGCAGCAGCAGCGCCACCAGCAGGCACAAGACCAGGGCTGCCGGGGTGAGGGCAGGGCGGCGGGGCCCGCGGGCGGGCGGGGCAGGCTGGGCGGAGGGGCGGACCGGCATGCCCGAAGCTATCGAGTCAGCGGGCGGTCCGGTCCATCCGGCAGGCGCCCGACCCGACAGAGCTGACACCGCGGTGTCGCCGCCGCGGCTGGGCTGGGGCCCCCGGTCGGGGTTAGCTGGAGCGGCTTGGAGGTGCGGTGGCCGCTGGTTCTCGGGAACGCCTGCTGTGCGCGGTCGGCGCCGTGCTGCGCAGGGACGGGCTCAGCAAGCTGAGCTTGCGGGCGGTGGGCCGGGAGGCAGGCGTGTCTCATGCCCTGCCTGGCGTTATTTTCGGCGATAAGGCCGGCATGCTCACCGCCTGGGCCGCCGAGGGCTTCTGGGCGCTCGGCGCTGCCATGGAGCGCGCCCTCCAGGACGAGGCCGCGGGCCCCGAGCAGCTCGCGGCCACCGGCCGGGCCTACGTGCGGTTCGCGGTCGAAGATCCCGAGCGGTTTCGGTTGATGTTCCGCCAAGACCTGCTGCGCACCGATCGGCCAGAGTACCGCGCGGCGGTCGAGGCCGGCTTCGCCCCGCTCAAGGCCGCCCTGAGCCAATGCGTGGACGACGGCGGCCTCGGCGCGGACGAGCGCGTGGTGGCCGGCGCGAGCGCCTGGGCGATGGTGCACGGCCTCGCGCAGCTGTGGATCGACGGCCACCTGCTCACCCGCGGCCGCCGCGACCCCGAGCCCCTCATCCTCAGCGCCACCCGCGCCTTCGCGTGGCGGGTGTGTGGAGGGGGCCTCAGCCCGCCGCCGCGCCCCGCGCCGCAGCCAGCAGCCCTGCCCGAGAATGGCGTAGAGTAGGGCAAGGTCATGCGTAAAGGGCCCTTGATGCTACGGTCGCGCTCCGCCGCTGAGGAGCGCCCCTTGAGCCCATCCCCCTGCCAGCCTCGACCCGCGCAGGCCGCCGCGCGCGCCCGACCGTCGGCCCCGTCCCCGCGCCTCGGTGGGGTTGGGAGGGTGCTGCTGGGCGCGCTCCTCGTCGTGGGCCTCGGCGTCGCTCCGGCGGCCCTCGCCGCGAGCGGCGTGACGGTGCGCCTGAGCACCGATGAGCCCATGACCGACCCGGTGGTGGAGCTGGACGACGCCGGCCACCCCACCACCATGCAGCTCAAGGACGACGGCCAGCAGCCGGATGTCATCGCCGGCGACGGCACCTGGGCGGCCACGGCCATCTCCTCGGGCGGCGAGATGGGGATCACGCTGCGCTCCGGCAGCAAGTCCTGGTCCACCCGCAGCGAGGCCTACCCCATGGGCAACGGCCCGCGGGACCTCGATCTCACCCTCAGCGCCGGCGTTCTCGTGGCCACGCCGCGGCTGGCCGGCTCGGTGGCGCCGACGCCCGTGGACGGCGGCCCGCCCAAAGAGGGCGCCCCCGGCGGTCAAGGTGCGCCCAACGGCGGCGATCCCGGCCAGCCCGGCGTGGCCCCGGGCGGCAGCCGCGCCGGCCTCGTCGCCCAACGAGACGATAACGGCCCCCTGCTGATCGGCCTCGGGGTCGGCCTTTTGGCGATGGCGGTCCTCGGCTGGCGGGCATTTGGTCGGGGCGACAGCAGCGCCGCCTCGGCGGTGGCCGGCGCCCGGCGCCAAGCCCAGGCCCCGGCCCTCGGCTCCATCGGCCCGTCCTTGAGCGAGGGGCTGGCCTTGGTGGTGCTCGAGGCGGAGCTGGAGGCGGAGCTGGAGCCGAAGCCGGAGGTGGACGGCGAGCGGGCGGGCGAGGCTGAGGCCGCCGTCGCCTTGGGGCGCGCCCCGGCGGGCCCGACCGCGTCGGTGCTGGGCCTGCTCGTCCAGACCCTCGCCGAGCACTATCGCGTGCTGGTCGTGATCGCCGACGAGGTGCCCCTGCCGCCCCTGCGCGGGGCGATCTGGCGGGTGGAGCTCGAGAAGGCCGCCCAGATCGGCGACGCCGCCGAGGCGCTGGAGGCGCTGCCGGGCGCGCCGGTGGTGGTGGTGCTGCTCGGGCCCCCGGCCGAGGCCCTGGCCACGCTCACCGAGCAGCTCCCCGAGACCATCGGCGGGCTGCTGATCTGCCCCGCGCCCGCCGAGGCCACCCCCGACGCGCTGCGCCTGCGCCTCGGTCCGGACGGCCTGCGCGCGGCCTGGCGCGAGGCCAGCGCCCTCCTCCCCTTTGACGCCAGCGGCGGTCTTCAGCTCGCCCTGCGCTGAGCCTGATCGCCCGCGACGGCCCCTGCGCCCGCACTTGGAGCTGGAATGAGCCTCAGCCGCCCCTCCCCGAAGCCCAGCGCCGCGCCGACGGCCCCGGTGGACCCCTTCGCCGGGTCCGCCCCGGCGCTCTCCGCCCAGGTCGGCCCCGATCCGGCCCAAGCCGCGCCCCCCGGCACGCCGCCGCCCGCTGGAGACACCCTGCCAGCCGGCGCTCCCGGCAGCGCAGGGGGGGGAATGGGCCCGCCGCCCGGGCCTGGTGAGGGCGAGGGCGCCGATCTCCGGGTGCCGACGCTGGCCGACGGCGGCACGCCCCTCGACCCCACCCAAAACCTCGCGCCCGGCGGCGAGGTCGGGACCACCCCGCTGCAGACCACGGCCCGCAGCGCGCCGCCCGCCGGGCTCAGCGGCAGCGGTGATGTGAGCGACAGCGTCAGCCCCACGGTGTTCATCGCCCTCGGCGGCGCCCTTTTGGTCGGCGCCCTGCTCTACTGGGTCTTCGGCGGCGGGCGCTGGGGCGGCGGCCGTCCGGGCGGCGATCGGCGGTCGTTGGAGCGCCTGCGTCCGGCCGCGGAGCCGGGCCTGCTGCACCCCGCGCTGCCCTCGCTCAGCGATGGCTTGGCGGTGTGGGTGGTGGCGCCGGAGCTCCAAGATGCCCTGATTCACGTGCTCCTCGCCGAGCTCGCCCGCGGCCGGTCGGTGCTCGTGGCGGCGCCCGCGCGGGTGGTGCTGCCCCTGGTCCACGGCGGCCCGGTCTACCGGGTCGAGGGCGGTCGGCCGGCGCAGCTCCGGCGGTCAGCGGCGGGCCTGGGCCCAGAAGCGCGGGCCGCGGCCTTGATCGTCGGCCCCGAGGGGGCGGCGCCGGGCCTTGAGGACTGGTCGGGCGCGCTGCCGGCGGGCGTGGGCGGCGTGGTGGTGTTGAGCGAGCGGCCGGCGGGCTGGTCGGCCCCCATCGTCGAGCTGCGGCGGGCAGAGGGCGAAGACGGCGCGCTGCAGCTTGTCCTCGGCGGGCGGCAGATGTCGGCCCGCTTCGAGGGCGGCCACCTCCGGCTCGACCGGGGGACCGCGTGAGGCGTCGGCCGCTGTCCTTCGCCCAGAAGCTCGCGGGCGGGCTCGTCGTGGCCGCCACCGTGCTGCTGATGATGGAGGGCGGCGCCCGCCTGCTCGGACCGATCGCGCCGCAGTGGCAGGGCTCGGACCCCGGCGGCGTGGTGATGGTCGGCCACCCCACGCGGCTGTGGGGCATGGGCGAAGGAGCGCGCCAAAATGCCGGCGCCGTCGCCAACATCAACGCGAGCGGCCTGCGCGGCCCGAAGCCGAGCCTGCCCCGCCCGCCGGAGCGCGCCCGGGTGATGGTGCTGGGCGACAGCAGCTTCTTCGGGCATGGCCTGTCGGACAGCGCCTCGCCGAGCGCGGTGATCGAGGCCGGGCTCAAGGCCCGGGGCATCGACGTAGACGTCGTCAACGGCGCCATTCCCGGCTACTCCACCGAGCAGAGCCTGCTGCTGATGGAGGAGCAGGGCTGGGCGCTGGAGCCGAGCTTGCTGCTCGTGGGCTCCTTGTGGAGCGACAGCAATTTCGACCACTTCCGCGACGCCGACCTGCTCCACACCCGCGCCGAGTACGCCGACAACCCGATGGCCAACAGCCGCCTGTATCGGCTGCTGGCCGCCATCATCGACCGGGCGCGGGGCGGCGACGTCAACCGGGTGGTCGGCTGGACCCGCAGCAGCGAGTGGCCCGAGACCGGCACCCGGCGCGTCCCCTTGCAGCGCTACGCCCACAACCTCGACCAGCTGGCCCGGGACGCCGCCGCCAAGGGCATCGGCGTGGCCTTCATCGCGCCCTGCAACCTGCCGATGGTGGTGGAGCCGGTGCGCGATCGGGTCTGGGGCACCTACTTCGACGCCCAGGAGTCGGTGGCGCGGCACCATGGCGTGCCGGTCATCCCCCTGCTGCCCTCGCTCATCGGCCAGGGCGAGGCCAAGGACCTGTTCCTCGACCAGATGCACCCCTCGGCCACCGGCGCGGCGCTGTGGGCCGGTGAGGTGGTCAACGCGCTGGTGGCGGCCGGCTGGCCGCAGGACAAGCTCATCGCCACCGGCGGGGTCTATGACCCCTCCTGGCTCGAAGACGCCCCGCTGGAGGAGCTCGAGCGGCACCGCAGCGAGCGCAGCCCGCAGTCCAACTTGTTCCCCGGCACCCCGGCCGACAAGCAGCGCAAGTTCCCGGGCGGCGGCGTGGTCAAGGGCCGGGTGGAGGGCGGCGCCCCGCCGGTGGACCTGCGGGCCTACGACCGCTCCGGCCGGGAGATGGGCGGCATGAACCTCCCGGCGATCGGGCCCTTCAGCTTTGACGTAGCAGAGCGCACCCGCGGCCTGCGGGTGGTGGCCATCGACGCCAACGGCAAGCGCATGCAGGTCGAGGTGCTGGAGGGGCAGGGCCCGCTGATGATCCGCTTCTGATCAGCGCCCGCCGCGCTGGAGCGCCGCCTGGACCGCTGGCGCCAGCGCCGTGGCCATCGCCCGGGCGCCCTCTGGGCCGGTGTGCAGGGGGTCAAAGAACCAGCGGCCGGGCTGAAGTCCGCCCTCCAGTGCGCCGAGATCGACGTAAGGGACGCTGTTCTTGTCGGCGATCTGCGCGATGATCCGGTCGGCCCGCACCGGCGCGCGGAGGGGCGCGGCGTCGGCGTCGGTGGCCCGGTCCCAGCGCTGGCGGCGCTCGGCGGGGTCGGCGCTCTGCTGGGCCATCAGCCAGTCCAGCAGCGGACCTTCGCCGCACCCCCGCGCGACGGCCGCGGTCCAGGTGGGCAGATCGTGGGCCCGGGCCTGCCAGCCCCGGAGCTGGGCGGGGCAGTCGGGGCGGCCGTCCACCTCGTGGCCGAAGGGCGGGAAGTGGCTGTTGCGCATCAATGTGCTCAAGAGCACCGGGGCGGGCGCGGCGTCGATGGCGGCCTGCAGCTCGATGGCGAAGCGCTGATCCCGCGCCGCCCGCTCGTCTCGGGCCTGGTGGCCCTGCACCGCGAGCAGGTCCTCGGGCGTGGGCGGGCGCCGTCGGGGCGTGGGGCGGGCGCCGAGGGCGGCGCGCAGCCAGCTGTGGGCCAAGATCGTGGTGATCGCGACCTGAAAGCGGTAGTTTGCCCGGATGGCCCCTGAAAATACAAGCTCGTTGTAGTCGTTGTGGCCGGTGTGGATGAGCACGAGGTCGGGCTGCAGGGGCCCGAGCTGGGCGGCGAGCTGGGCGACCCCGGCGGTGGACAGGCCGGGCAGGCCGAGGTTCAGCACCTCGACCTCGGGCAGCAGGGCCTGAAGCGGCTCGGAGAAGTCGCCGCGGGCGCCCGGCGCGAGGGTGTTGCGGACGGTGCTCGCGCCGAGGAGCACGAGGCGGGGGCGCGGCCCGTGCGCGCCCACCGGCACGCTTTTGTGGACCTCGTCGGGGCACTGGAGGCCTTGCGCGTCGATGGCGCAGCGGCTGAGGCGGGTGAGGCCGGGGCCGGGCGGCGGCGGGCCCCACCGCAACCGGGGGAGGCCCTCGACCAGCGCGGCGGTGAGCGCCAGCGGCAGCAAGCTGAACAGCAGGCGCTTGGCGCGCGAGGCGGGCGGGCGCGGCCTCATGGGCGGGCGAGGGCCGGGAGCTGGAGCAGGTCCTTCGCGAGGGCAGCGCCAGCGGCGTCATTCCCGGCGGCGCTCAGGTGGCCGGGGTCGTCGGGCAGCAGGGCCCCGGCGCCCAAGCTCAGGCAGCAGTCGCGCAGATCGACGATGTGCAGGCCGTTGTTGGCGGCGTAGCCTGCAGCCCACTCGAGGCCCGCCCGGGGCGCGGCGGCCCCGCGCGCTTGGTCGTCGGCGAAGGGCAGGTGACCCAGCGCCACCGCGCCGCCCCAGGTCGCGGCCGCTGCCCGGAGCGCGTCGAGGGCCGCCGCCCGCTCGGCCTCGCTCACCCGCGGCACCCGCGGCTCGGCGCTGGGCTCGTCAGTGCGGAGGAAGGGGCGGTCCGCCAAGGGGAAGATCGCGCGCCGCAGGGCCTCGTAGACCCGGGACCGGGTGGCGAGCTGCACGGCGACGGCCCGCAGCGGGCCCCGCGCCCCCACGAGGTGCTCGGGATCGCTGATGAGGGTGAGGTTGTGGTCGTGCATCGGCAAGAACAGCACGGTCAGATCCGGCTGATAGGCTGAGATCACCGCCTGGAACAGCCGGCTCGCCTGCGCCGTGGAGTAGCCGGGCTGGGCCCCGTTGAGCAGCTCCACCTCGGGCCGGCCCTGGGCGGCGAAGGCCCGCAGCGCGCCGTCCGCGAGGGTCTCGCCCTCGCTCACCCCCCAGCCGAACGCGATGCTGTCGCCCAAGATGGCCACCCGCGGACGGCCGGGGCTGCGGGCCTTGGGCAGGGCGCTGCGCAGGCCGTCGGCGTTGGTGGACAGGCGAAACTCGCCGCCCTCCCGCCGGCGCACGAGGCCGTCCTGCTGCTCGGGGAGGGCCCGCCAGCCGCCGATCTCATCGGCTTGGTAGCCCGGGCGCAGGCCCGCCGCCCGCAGGCCGAGCTCGGCGCACAGCAGGGCAGAGGCGGCCACGGCGAGGCCCATCGCGGCGCGCATCAGCAGGCTGTTCTGGGGGCGACGCCGCACCGCAGGCTCCCGGATCGAGGCTCAGGCGCTGCCCTTGGGGGCCAGCTCCTCGAGGGCGGCGCGCAGGGCCGCGAGGAAGGCCGGCAGCTCGTCTTCTTGGTTGCTGCGCCCGAGGCTCACCCGGAGGTTGCCCCGGGCCTCGTCGGCGCCGAGGCCCATGGCGGTGAGCACGGCGCTGGGCGTGTCCAGGCCCGAACAGCAGGCCGCCGAGGCTGAGACCTGCACGCCGCGGCGGGCCAAGGCCGCGGCCAGCGCGCCGCCCCGGGGTGCTGGACGCCCGGGCCGGTCGGCGAAGCGGAACGACAAGATCGTGCCGATCGACCCCACATCGGGGCTGTGGTGCACGATGTGCGGGAAGGCCTCGTCGAGCAGGGCCCGCAGCGCCCGGCTCAGGCCCAGCACCCGGGCGGCCTCGGCCGGGGTGTAGGCGGCGATGGCGGCGCCGAAGCCCGCGATGCCGGCGCTGTTGGGGGTGCCGGCCCGCAGCCCGCCCTCCTGCCCGCCGCCGAAGCTCAACGGCCGCAGCGCCACGCCCGCCCGCACGTAGAGCGCGCCCACGCCCTTGGGCCCGTGCATCTTGTGGGCGCCGATGCTGAGCAGATCAGCGTGCAGCGCGTCCACCTCGGTGGGGAGCTTCATGAAGCTCTGGGTGGCGTCCACGTGCAGGGGCACCCCGGCGGCCCGGCAGATCCGGCCGAGCTTGGCGATCGGCTGCACCACGCCGGTCTCGTTGTTGACGTGCATGACGCTGACCAAGGCGGTGTCGGGGCGCAGCAGGCCGCGCAGCTCCTCGGGGTTGACCTGCCCGACGCTGTTGACGGACAGCAGGTCGAGCGTGGCCTCGCCCAGGTCCACCAAGGCCCGGGCCACCTGCAGCACGCTCGGGTGCTCGGTGGTGGCGACGATGAGGTGGGGCACCGCTCCGCGGCGGGCGCGCACAACGCCCTGCAGCGCGATGTTGTTGGCCTCGGTGGCGCCGCTGGTGAACACCACCCGCTCCGGGAAGCAGCCGAGGTGGGTGGCCACCTGCCCGCGCACCCGCTCGATGGCGCGGGCTGCCCGCTGGCCGCAGGGGTGGGCGGCGCCGGGGTTGCCGAAAAGATCGCGCTGCACCTCCGCCACGCGGGCGATGACCTCGGGGGTGGGCGGCGCGCTGGCGGCGTGGTCGAAGTAGAGCGTCACGGCGGGACCGGTGGCTGGGGGGCGGGCGCGGCCGCACCCGCGCGCGCCGCGGGCCGACGATAGCGCAGGCGGGGCCCCGGCGGCGGCGGTCAACCGGCGGCGGCGGCCGACCCGTCTTCGGTGTCGACGATCAGCACCTGGTCGCCCTCTTCGGCGGCCTCGGCCCGGATGGAGCCGTCGGGGGCGAGGATGGCCGAGCGGCCGGCGAAGCGCGTGCCGAGCTCGGTGCCCCAGGTGTTGGCCGCGACGAACCAGCCGCGCCAGCCGCCCAGCCGGGCCCGCCAGTAGTCGTGCAGACCCACGCCGTCTTCGCGCAGCCAGTTGGTGCAGAAGGGGAGGACCGTGGCCTCGGCGGCGTGCAAGAAGTCCACGAAGCGGTCGTCGTTCAGATCCATGCAGATGGCCGGGACCATCCGGCCCATCGTCGTCGGGACGATCAGGCGCCGCCGGCCCGGCGTGGCCCAGCTGAGGTCGAGGTCGTAGAGCAGCACCTTTCGGTAGCAGGCCACCCGCTCGCCCTCGGGGTTGACGACCAGCGCGCTGTTGTAGAGGGTGGCCATCCGGCCACCGCCGGGCCCGACCCGGCCGGCGAGCAGCGCGTGCTCGGCGAACCCGCAGACGATCCACATGCCGTGGGCCCGGGCGGCCGCGGAGAGCAGGGCGCAGGTGGCCCCGTCGGCCGGCTCGGTCAGCGGCCCGATCTCCTGCGGACCCGACCAGACGTAGCCAGTGGTCGCCATCTCCGGCAGCACCACGAGGTTGGCGCCGCCGGCGCCCGCTTGGTCGAGCAGGCCCCGGATCGCGGCGCGGGCCACCTCGGGCTGGCCCTTGGGCGGGCGGTATTGGATCGCGGCGAGCTTCATCGACGGCCCCCGAGCCAGAGGAAGGGCCCGTCTATCCCGAAGCCGGCGGGCCGGGTTAGCGGCGCAGGGGGGTGAAATGACGGGTGCGGGCGGATCAAGCGGGGCGGGCGGCTGGCGGGCCTGGGCGCGGGCGCTGGCGGCGGGGCTGCTCGTGCTCGTCGTCGCGATCGGTGTGCTGCTCAGCGTTTTCGTGCGCCGCCTCGCGGACGACGAGATGAGCTGGAGCCTGCGGCGCGGCGAATTCGTGCTCGTGGTGCCGGACCGCGTGCGCCCGGCCGACGTGGTGATGCTGCGCGATCCCCTCGACCCCTCGCGCACCGTGCTGCGGCGGGTGGTGGCCCGCGGCGGCCAGAAGGTCAGCTTCGACGAGGGCGGCGCGCGCATCGACGCCAAGCGCCTGCGCCAGCAAGAGATGGGCGACCAGCCGGGCATCTTCGTCCGCAAAGAGACCATCTGGAGCAAGCCGCCGGCCCGGGCCAACGACCACCTGCTCGCCGTGCGCAGCCCGGTCACCCGCTGGATCAGCCCCGGCGTGGTCACCGTGCCCGAGGGCCACCTGTTCTTGCTGGCCGACGCCCGGGACGCCGCCGTGGATAGCCGGTGGTGGGGCCCGGTGCCGGAGTCGGCGGTGATCGGCGTGGTGCGCGCCCACCTCGCCGAGCCCGACCTGTGGCGGCCGCGCCTGCGCCTGCTCCGCCCCGAAGAGTAGGGGGCCCGATGTCCGACCGCAGGGCCTGGCGGCGCTGGTTTCTCGACGGCGCGCTCGTGCTGGGCCTGATGGTCGTGGCCGCGGTCAACATCGGCCGCGGGGACGCCTTTCCGGTCTCCGACGAGGCCGGCCATGTCCGCAAGGTCACCCAGGTCGAGCGCGAGGTGCACAACGCCCGCACGCCGCTCAAAAAGGCCGCCAAGGCGCTGTTCTCGACCGACGCCTACCCCCAGCTCTACCACGCCGCCGCGCTGCTGCCGCTGTCGGTCGAGCGCAGCCTCACCGCGCTGCGCCTCACCTTGCTGCCCCTTCACCTGATTCATCTGCTGGTGGGCCTTATCGTCGGTCGGCGGCTCTGGGGCGGCGCGGCCGCGCGGGCCTACGCCCTGATGGTGGGCCTGTCGCCGGTGGCGCTCGCCTGGGCCCGCTTCTTCTACATTGACGTGCCCCTCGTCTCTTTGGTGGGCATCGCCTGCCTGCTCGCCCTGGGCGCCGAGGGCGGCCGGCGGCGCGGCGCCACCTTCGGCCTCGCGGCGGCCTGCGCGCTGGGCCTGCAGGTCAAGTGGGTCTTCGGCTTCTTCTTGGTGGGGCCGCTGCTCGCGCTGTGGGTGCAGGGGGCGCGGCTGCCGGGGCCGAGCCGGCTGCAGGCGGCCCTGGTGGCCGCCGCCCAATTGCTGCTGGTGGGCGCGATCTTGGCCTTGACGGTGGTCCTTGGGCAGGGCCCCCTGGCCAAGGGCGCCAACCTTGAGATCGCTGTGCAGGTGGCCATCTTCGGCTGGGCGGCCCTCGCGCTGCTCAGCCTCAGCCCCTGGCCCCGGGGCCCTGGCCTGCGGCTCGGCGCGGCGACGGCCCTGGTCGGCCTCACCACGGCGCCCTGGTACGCCACGATGCTCGAGGCCCTCCGCGGTCGCGTCGCGCACGAGGGGGCGATGCAGGCGAAGACCGGCCTCGCGAGCCCCACCAGCTGGCGCCTCGAGGTGGCGATGAACCTCGTGCCCTTGGGCTTGCCGCTCCTCGGGATCAGCTTGCTGGGCGTCATCCTCAGCCGCAGGGGCGCGCCGACCCTGCTCGCCTGCGGGCTGAGCGCGGCGCTGAGCTTCGGCCTCGTGTCCTGGGGCCTGCCCTTCGATCCGCGCTACCAGCTGCCCTTGTTGCCGTTGATCGCCGCCGCCATCGCCGCCGGCTGGTCGGGCCTCGGCCGCCTGAGCGGGCCGCTGACGGTTGTTCTCGGGGCCCTGCTGCTCTTCCTCACCGGGCTCGGGGCTGGGCACCCCACCACGCCCGCCACAGCCGCGGTGGCCCAAAACCTCGGCGGGGCCGTCGATCTGCGCGTGTCCTCGGGCATGCGCTTGCCGCGGCTGTTGGCGGCGCGGGGCGACGAGGCCGATCCCGCGGTGGTCTCCGCGGTGATCCACAGCCTGCGCGGCCGCATCGACCGCCCGCCGCCCCAGCTCAAGATCGCCGCGCCCCACGGCGGCACCCTCCAGATGCGCGGCTTGGAGGCCATGTTTGAGCTCTACCGCGCGCCCGTGATGCTGCAGGCCGAGCCCAAGGGCCACCTCGCCGACCTGTGGATCCGCTGCGCCGACCCCCACCACCGAGACCCCGGGCCCATCCCGTCCAACTGTACCTCGCTCGGAGAGCTCCGGCCGCGCTGCGAGGCCCTGCGCTGCGGCGGCGCGGCGTCCCGCCCCTGAAGCGCCACAGGTGCGTTGTTTTCGGCGCAAGAACCCCTCAGCCCTGGGGCTGCCCTGGGCGCCGGCTGGTCGCCGCCCGCGGGCGTCGGCGGGGCCCCGGCCCGGGCCGCGCCGCTGCGCGTCGGGTCCCGGTCCGCC
>CANHON010000112.1 GCA_947462115.1 Deltaproteobacteria bacterium
CGAGCCCCCCGCCGCCCCCGCCGCCCCCGCTGCGCCCGCCGCCGCGCCGGCAGGCGAGGCTGCTCCCCCGGCCGCTGCCCCGGCCGCTGCCCCGGTCATGGCCGACAGCATGGGCGCGCCGCCCTCCGGCGCGGTCACCCACACCGATGTGCACGAGTGCGCTGGCCGCAACTCCTGCAAGGGCCTCGGCGGCTGCAAGGTCTCGGCCGAGTCCCTCACCGCCTTGGCCACCGCCATGGGCACCCCCGCCGACGCGATGGGCGCGCCCCACGACTGCGCCGGCCTCAACGCCTGCAAGGGCCTCGGCGGCTGCGCGGTCGATGAGACCCGCCTCGCCAGCCTCAAGGCCAAGCTGGCCCCCGCGCACCCCTGATGCGCGACCCGGCCTGGGCGGGCCGCATCGGGCTCGGCCTGCGGGTGGCACACCTGCCCGCCCTGCGCGCCGCTTGGCCGGCGGTAGACTTCTTTGAGCTGCTCGCTGAGAATTACCTCAGCGACGCTGGCATCATCGAGGGCGGCCCGCCCCGGGCCCACCTCGACGCGGTGGTGGCGCGCTACCCCGTGGTGCTCCACGGGGTGGGCCTCGGCCTCGGATCGCCCGAGCCGCTGGACCGCGCCCACCTGCGGCGGCTCCGCGCCTTGGCCGCCCACACCGGGGCCGCCTGGGCCTCGGACCACCTCTGCTGGGGCCGCAGCCGCGGCCGGCACCTCCACGAGCTGCTGCCCTTGCCGCGCAGCCGCGAGGCCGGCGCCTTTGTGGCCGCCCGGGCCCGGACCGCGCAGCAGGCGCTGGGCCTGCCCTTCGCCGTGGAGAACGTCTCGGCCTACCTGGAGCTGCCGGCGCCGGGTGGCGCGCTGAGCGAGGCGCAATTCTTGGCCTTGGTGGCGGAGCGAGCCGACGTCGGCCTGCTGCTCGACCTCAACAACCTCTACGTCAGCGCCCGCAACGCGCTGCACGGCGAGGCGGCGGCGCAGGGCCGGCCCGAGGCGGAGCTGGAGGCCGAGGCGGTCGCCGCGGTGCTGGCCGACCTGCGGGCCCACCTCGATCCGGCGCGGATCCTGCAGCTCCACGTCGCTGGGCACACCATTTTGGCCGATGGCTTTCGCCTCGACACCCACGACCACCCCGTCTGCCCGGCGGTGAAGGGCCTGCTCGCCGAGGTGCTCCGCTGGGCGGGCCCCGTGCCCCTGGTGCTCGAGTGGGACGCCAAGCACCTCCCCTTGGCCGAGCTGCACGCCCACGCGCTGGAGGCCCGGCCGGCGATGGCGGCCGCGGGGCCGCTCCCAGGCCGCACCCGCACCCCGTCGGCGCTGATCGACGAGGCGCGGGGGCGAGCGGCGCCCAGCGACGATCGGCCGCCGGAGGCCCTCGGGTGGCTGCTGGAGTCCTTCGCCGACGCTGCGCTGCTGCCCCTGTCGCTCGAGGGGGGCGCGGGCGCGACGGTGCCGGTGGATCGCTACGATCTCGCGCTGATCCGCGCGCTGCCGTCCACCTGCGGCCGCAGCGCGCCGGAGCGCCTCGCGATCTACACCCACCAAGTGCAGGCCCGCCTCGTGGAGGTGCTGCAGGAGGAGCTGCCGCTCACCGTCCAGCTCCTCGGGGAGTCGGCCTTCTGCGCGCTGGCGCTCGCCGCCCTCGCCCAAGCCCCGCCGCGCTCGCCCCTCCTGACGGCCCTGAGCGGCGAGCTGGCCAGCGCTCTCCGCGCGCCGGAGCCCCCCTTGGCGGCGGTTCTTCGGGCGCTGCCCGTCGAGCTCGACCTGCTGTGCGCCGCGGTCGAGGACGACCGGGCCTGGGCCGCGGCCTTCTCGGCGGCCGAGGGCACCCCGCTGGCGCCCGCCTCCCTGCCCGATCCGTCTGCGCTGCTGCTCCTGCCCATGCGCCTTCAGCCCCATCTTCGCCCCTTGGTGCGGCGCTGGCGGCTGCTGCCCTTGCGGCGCGGCGAGGGTCCGGCCGAGCGCGGCGTGGAGGCCGTAGCGGTGTGGCGGGGGCCGGAGGGCGTGCGGGCCCGGAGCCTGTCCCTCGCTCAGTTTTATCTGCTGCGCGCCTTTTTGGACGGGGCCTCCCTCGACGCCGCCTGCGCCGGCTTGGCCCGCGCCGCCGCCGCTGGCGACCTGCCCCCGGTCGGGGACGAGCTCGGCGGCTGGTTCGCTGGCTGGCTGGCCGAGGGCTGGCTCCTTCACCCCGCGCCCGTTGGTGCTCCATGATGGCGTGGCCCACGCTGATCTCACCCGAGGCCCACGGGCCCGCCGCGCAGCTCACCACCCCGCTCTGCCCGGACCTCGGCCCGCGCAGCCCGCGGGTGGGCTGGCCCGAGGGCGTCGCCGGCCCGGACGGTCAGCCGCTGAAGGTCGAGCAGGCCAAGGCCTTGGCTGAGCTCGAGCGCGCGCTGCCCCCGTGGGTTGAGCTGCGCGACGCCGAGGGCACCCTCATCGCCCTGACGGCCGAGGGGCCCGGCGCCGGCGCGGTCGGGCTGTCTGCGCGCGCGCTCAAGGAGGCCTGCAAGGCCCTCGGCGCCCGGGAGCTGCTCCTCGCTTGGGCCGGGGACGACCGCGCCCGCGTTGAAGACGCCTGGGCGGCCACCACCTCGGTCGAGGCCCTCGCGGCCTGGTCGTCGGCGGCCGGCGGCGGCGCCTGTCTGCTGGTCGCCCGCGACAATGGCGTGTGTGGCGTTGTCTTCGGCGGCGAGCGCCTGGGCCTGAGCGGCGCGCCGGAGGCCCTGCCGAGCCCCGTCACGGCTGGCCTGCACCCGATGGCGGGCCTCGCCCGGGGTGTCTTTGGCCTGCTGCTCGGCGTGATGCTCGCCCTGGCTGCGCTGTTGTGGATGCGGGCTTAGCGGCGGGCGCGCCTCAAGGCACGGGCTCGGGCTCGGTCAGGCTGCCGCCGGAGACGGGGCGCGCGATGGTCGGGTCCGGCGCCCCCGTTCCGCCGAAGAGCTGCACCTGCAGGCTTCGGTGGTCGGCCGGCAAGGGGCTGTCGTCGGTCGGGACGTCCCGCAGCCCGACGGGGCTGAAGGGCCCGTCGCCGGCCGCGAGGAGGGGGCGCTCGGGCCAGCCGGCGGCGCGGAGCCCCGCTGCGATGGCCTCGCCCGCGGCGGCGTTGCCCGCGGCGGTGGGGTGCATGAAGTCGAGGAAGGTGGCGTCCAGGTCGCTCTTCTCGTACAGTTGCTGCAGGGCCGGCTGGAGCGAGAGGACCGGCAGGCCGTGGTGCGCCGCGACCGCCGCTTGGGCAGCGAAGTAGGGCCCCCAGCCCACCTCCGGGGCGCTGGACTCGGTGAGCATGTTGCGGTTGGCCGGGGCGATGAAGGCCACGCTGACCCCGCGCTCGGCGGCGGCCCGGGCGATGGCGTCCAAGTTCTTGGCGAAGCGGCGCAGCGGCACCCGGCGGGTGCCGTAGTCGGGGAAGCGGCTCGTGGAGGTCCAGCTCACGATGCGCGGGCCCTGGCCGGTGCGGAGCTTGCTCACCAGGGTCGCGAGCAGCAAAAAGGCCCGGCTCTGGCTGAGCGCGCCGCGGTCGAGCAGGGCGCGGGTGGCCATCAGGTCTGCGTCTTTGAAGCCGTCTACGTTGTTGTCGCTCCACAAGTAGCCGACGAGCAGCAGGGTCGGCTCCAGCGCCCAGCCCTGCTCGTCGAGCAGCCGGCGCCCCTGCTCGCTGGAGTAGCCGGGCACGCTGGCGTTGATCACCTCGGCGTCGAGGCCCCCCGCTTGGAGGGCGCGCTCGGTCATCACGCCCATGGTGGCGGCATCGCCGACGCCGTGGCCGAAAAAGGTGCTGTCGCCGAGCAGCAGGGCGCGCTCCCGGCCGGCGGGCCGGGGCGAGACGGGCGTCGGTCCCCGCAGGCCGAGGGTGTTGATGGTGGCCTGCGCCTGGGCGGTCCGGTGCAGGCCCGGCCCCAGGGCCCAGAGGCGGGTGGGGTGGCTGACCATCAGCTCCGCGCGCTGCGCAGCGCCGAGCCAGCGCGGGCCCTGAAGGTCCACGAGTCGGGCCCCGAGCTCCATCAGCAGCAGGGCCGCCACGGTGGTGATGGCGGCGAAGATCACCCGGCGGTGAAGGGGCGGGGCCCGTCGCCGGGCACGGCGGTGGAGGGTCGGGGTCACGGGACGGAGCGCTCCGGCCGGGGGCTGGGCTTGGGGCGGACCCGCGGGGCGCCCGGCGTGGCGTGCCCAACGGGGTCGCCCTTCTGACATCTGCATGACATTCTCGCACGCCGCGCCCCCCCCTGTCACCTGCCGGGGCCAGCGGGCCTGCGCCGTCGGCCTCGGCCTGTGCGCGGCGAGCTCTGCGCTGGATTAACGTAAGGCACGCTGTTATCACTGGGCGGCTGAGCGCTGCGCCCGCCCATCGGACAAGATGGTGCTGCGGCGCGGCCCTCCCGGTCGGGCCTCGGGGCGGCGCGGTCGCGGAGGTCCGATCCATGAGCAAGCAGGGCAAAGGTCCGCTGATCCCTGTTCTGCTCGGCCTCGCGGGGATCGGCCTCATCGGCTTTGGCGCGGTCGAGTCCGGGCTCTTCGCCCTGCGCGCCCCGGACGCCGCGCCCGTCACCGCCCCCCGGGACGGGGCCCCCGGCGGCCTCGGCCAGCCCTCCGGCCCCAACCCGCCCGGCGGCGCGCCCCCCACCGGCGTCGGCGGCGCGCCAGGGCACGGCACCTTCACGCACCCGGCCCCCACGCCCACCGGCGCGGCCGACCGCGCGGCCCTCTGCCCCGACTGCGACGTGGTGGTGGTCACCGTCTGCTCGCTGCGCCGCGATCATGTGGGCGCCTACGGTGTTCCCGTCGGAGCGGGCCTCACGCCGGCCCTCGACGCCCTGGCCGCCGAGGGCTGGCGCTTCGACAACGCCTGGTCGGCGAGCACGTTCACCTTGGCCGGCCTGACCGCCGTGCTCACCGGCCGCTTTGGCAGCTCGACGGGGGTGACCGGCTGGGACAAGGGGCTCGTGGGGGACATCAGCACCTTGCCCGAGGTGCTCGGCTTCTACGGCTACGAGACGGCGGCCTTTACCATCGACGCGCCCAGCGGCTTTCGGCCCGACTATGGCCTCGACAAGGGCTTTCAGACGATGAACATCATCCTGCCGCCGCGGGATACGCCCGATGGTCGGCATGGGCCGGGCAAGCCGGGGCCGGGCGGCGAGGCGGTGCGGCCGGCGCTGGACTTCTTGGCCAAAAGACAGTCAGACAAGCCCTTGTTCCTGATGTTTCACAGCCGCACGGCCCACTACCCCTTCGTGCTCGAAGACGACACCGAGGAGCCCACCGGCCTCGTGCACGCCCTCTACGAGACCGGGCGGCAGCGGGTGGCCGAGAACCTGCCGGGCAACGCCGGCGGCACGGCGCAGACCGGCGTGGTCTCGATCCAGCGCGACGAGGTGCAGGAGCTGACGCGTTCGCTGGGGCCGCCGGGCCTCGCGGTCTGGTGGCGCACCTACGCCGCGGCCGTGACCCGGGCCGACATCGACATCGCGCAGCTCATCGACGGCCTCAAGCGCGCCGGCCGCTGGGACAAGACCATCATGCTCGTGGTGGCCGACCACGGCGAGTCGCTGGGCGACCACGGCGAGCTGCTGCACGGCGACGCCTACTGGGACAGCGTCGTACACGTGCCTTTGCTGCTGCGGGTGCCGGGAGTCCAACCCCAGGTGAGCGCAGCCCTCGTCAGCCAGGTCGACGTGCTGCCCTCGCTGTTGGAGCTCGTGGGCGCCGTGCCGCCGGCGGGCATCGACGGGGCCTCGGTGGTGCCGCTGCTCCGGGGCGAGGCCGAAGCGGTGCGCCACACCACGCTGATTGAGGGCGGCGTGGCCCGGGCCCAGTCCAAAACGCCCCGCGGCGCGGTGATCGGCGGCGACTGGGCCCTGCTGGTGCAAGACATGGGCTGCGGCCCCGACCAGCGCACCGCCCCGCGTCCGCCGGGCGAGCCCTTCTCCTGCCTCTACAACCTGCGCGAAGACCCGGGCCAGACCAAGAACCAGCTCGAGGCTCAGCCCGAGGTCGTGGCCGACCTGCTCGGCCGCTGGGCCAGCTACCGGGCCAGCCACGCCCAGGAGGGCTCGACCCTCCAGCTCGACCCCAAGTTCGTCGATGCCCTGCAGCGCACCGGCTACGACTTTCGGGCGCAAGAGGGCGGCGGGCCGTGAGCCGGCGGGGCGCGGGGGCCCGCAGACCCTCCCGGGCAGCGGCCGCCCTGAGCGGCGGCGGGCCGAGCCGCGCCCAGCAGATCGCTGCGGTGGTGGGCCTTGTGGTCGGCATGGCCTGGGGTGCGGGCGCGGCCCCGATGGTGCTGGAGCGCCTGCGCGGCGGCCACGCCTTCGAGGAGCGGGACTTCACCGTCATCACGCCGCACCGCGCGGCCGACGTCAAAGACCCGCTCAACGGCCGCGGGCTTCGGGTGGAGGCGGGCTCGCTTCGGATGGTGCCGCACGCTTTTGAGCGCGCCGAGCGCCTCGTCACCCACAGCCAGGCCCCGCTCGGCCGGATCGAGCTCCAGCTCGCCGAGGGCAGCGCGCCCCTCCTCGTGATGTTGACGCCGCCGGCGGGCTCCACCCAAGACCCGGCCCCCCTGGTGCTGCGCGAGGGCGGCCTGCTGCCCCACCTCGGCGGGGCGGAGATCCCGCTCACAGAGCGCCGCCTGACGTTGTTTTACAGAGAGGGCGCCTACTGGGCCGAGGCCGCGGCCGGGCCGGTGCGGGTGATGGAGCGCGCGGCCGGCGGGGTGGAGCTGGCCGCCGTCGACTGGCCGGGCGAGCCCGTCCGCGAGGTGCGCATCGACCGGGTCCGCTTCGAGGACAGCGCCGGGCAGCAGGTGTTGATGGACGACTTCGACAGCCCGCCCACCGCTCTCGGCGAGCGCGGCCTCGTGGCGCTCACCGCCGGGCTGCTCGGCCTGGCCGCGGGCGTGGCCTCCGGCGGGACGCTCGGCGGCGGCCTGCTCGCCCTGCTCGGCCTGGCCCTGCCGCTGCTGGTGCTGCGGGTGCAGTACACCGCGCTGCTCGATGGGGTCGAGCGGCTCGCGCTGGTGCGGACCACCGCCCGCGAGCTGCTGGCGGTCCTGCTCGCCTTGGCCTCGGCGCCGGTGCTGGTGGGCGCGGTCGGCACCACCGGGCTGCTGCGGGCGCCCGCCGAGGACGCGCCGCCGACCGGGGCGCAGCGGGGCCTGTGGATCGGGGCCGCCGCGCTGGCCGCGCTCATCGCCGCCCGGGACCTGAAGGGCGTTGAGCTCGGGATTGGCGTGGTTGGCGCGGTTTTCCTCCTGTTGCCGCTGCGGGCGGCCTTGGCCACCGGGCGCGCCTTGCCCGCCGCCCTCGCGCGGGAGCTGCCGGGCCTGCTCGTGCTCGCGGGCCTGGGCTGGCGCGCCGGCCTGCTGCCTTACCTGCTTTATCAGCTGCTTCGGCTGTGGAGCGAGGCGCCCACCCTGCTGGTGCGGGGCGCGCGGGCCGGCGCCGACGCGCTGCTGTTGAGCGTGCTGGCCCTGCCCTTGGCCGCGGAGCTGGCGATTCGGGAGACCTACCTCAAGGTGGCGTGGTCGCCCGAGAAGCTCGCGGGGGTCGAGGCGGGCGCCGATGACAGCGTCGCCGATGTGTCGGTGTTCTGGAGCGAGCGCTGCCTCGGCGCGGGGCCGGACCGGGTGATCTGGTGGCTGGGCGGCTCTTCGGCCGGCGGCAGCTACCAGCTCGAGGGCCACCCCGAGGTCTACTTCCCGGCCCAGCTCCACCAAGCGCTGTGCGCGGCGGGGCTCTCGGTGCACAGCGTCAGCTTCGCGAACGGCGGGCGCGACAGCTTCACCTTCACCCGCGGGCTGCCCAAGGTGCTGTCGCGCTCGAGCCCCGACCTCGTGATCGCCTACTGGGGCGTCAATGACGTGCTCACGGCCGCCGGCCCCATGACCCGAAAGGAGCGCGAGGCGGCGGCGGCGGCCAGCGGGGCGATCGGGCAAGGGGTGGTGGGGCTCGGCCGGCGATCCCGCTTGCTGGCGGGCCTGGGCTTGCTCGCGAAGCCCGCGGTGGCCGTCGACCGGCCGGATGTGCCGGCGGTCCCGCTCGAAGACGCCCGGGAGAACCACGCGCGGCTGGCGGCGATGCTCGCGCCGACCGGGGCTCGGCTGCTGCTGATCCCCGAGCAGGCCCGGCCGCGGCCCGCCCAGCTCCTCGGACCCTACCGGGAGATGCAGCGGGAATTCGTCCGGTCCCACGCCGAGGTGGGCCTGATCGAGCCCGGCGCGCTCGGCTTTGAGGCCCAGGTCGCCGCGCCTGGGGGCGCCGAGCGCCTGCTGGTAGACTCCAACCACCTGTCGCCCGAGGGCCACCGCGTCCTCGCCGCGACGCTGGCGGGCCCGCTGCTGGCCTTCCTGCAAGGCGAACTGGAGGAGAAGCATGGGAGCGCTCCGTAGGGCTTGGATCGGGCTGACGGGCCAGTTCGCGTGGCGGCTGCGTCCGGCCCACATGCTGCGCTCCTTCTCGCGCACCGAGCAGGGCAGCGCGCTCGACATGTTCGCGGCGGTCGAGAGCACCGATCGGCGCGACATCCGCAAGAAGTACTTCCGGCACGCCCTCGATGAGTGGCGCCACGCCGGTATTTTCCGCGAGCGGGCGCGGGAGGTCGCGGGCCCCGACGCGGTGGAGAGCGGCCGGGAGGAGGCCGGCATGCTGGTCGAGCACGGCATCGTCGGCGGCCGCACGCTGTTTGAGCGCCTCGGCGAGCGCGACTTCTTGGCCTTCGTCTTCGTGGCCGAGGCCGACGCCGTGGAGCAGTTCGGGGTCTACGCGCGGCACGGCCTGCTCGACGCGGGCACCGAAGCGGCCCTTGAGCGGATCCTCAAAGATGAGCTGTTCCACGTCAGCTACAGCAAACATGAGCTGGATCGGCTCAGCGAGGCCGAGGGTGCGGCGGCGGCCCGCGGCGCGGTGCGGCGCATCCGCTGGTCGCGGTTCAAAGAGGGCTACCTGCGCCTGTCGCGCGACATCGGCCACGGCATGAGCTCGCTGTGGCTGCTCGCCCTCTATGGCCTCGTGCTGCCGCCCTTCCGCCTGTTCGCCCGCCTCGAGGCGCCGGGCTGGCAGGCGCCGCCGACCGAGGCCCGCAGCGCCGCTGACGCCCTGATGAGCGAGGCTTAGGCCGTGCCCCAGGTCACCCTCGGCGTCTCGGCGCTGTACCACGACGCCGCCGCCGCCCTGATGATCGACGGGCAGGTGATCGCCGCCGCCCAAGAGGAGCGCTTCAGCCGCCTCAAGCACGACCCGAGCCTGCCGGTGCGGGCGGCCCAGTGGTGCCTCGACGAAGCGGGCCTCAGCGCCCAAGACATCGACCAGCTCATCTTTTACGAGAAGCCGCTCCGCAAGTTTGAGCGAATCCTCAGCACGTCCATCGCCACCTTCCCCCGCTCGGCCCTGAGCTTCCCCCGTCAGATGAAGGCCTGGCTCGGCGACAAGCTCTGGACGCGCAACCGCCTCGTCGAGGCCTTCGGGGTGCGGCCCGAGCGCGTCGGCTTCTCCGACCACCACCGGAGCCACGCCGCCAGCGCCTTCTACAGCGGCCCCTTCGAGCGGGCGGCGGTGCTCGTGGCCGACGGCGTGGGCGAGTGGGCCACCACCAGCCTGTGGCGCGGCGGCCCCGCCGGCCTGGAGCCCCTCGGCGAGGTGCGCTGGCCCCACTCGCTCGGCCTGCTCTACAGCGCGATGACGGCCTTCCTCGGCTTCGCGGTCAACGAGGGCGAGTACAAGGTGATGGGCATGGCGGCCTGGGGCACGCCCCGCTACCGCGAGGCCCTCGACCGCGTCGGCCGCTTGCTGCCGGACGGCGGCTTCGCCCTCGACCTCGATCACTTCTCGCACCACTGGCACCCCACCCGCGCCTACACGGACCGCCTCGTGGCCCTGCTCGGCCCGCCCCGGCCGCCGGGCGCCCCCTTCGCCCTGCTCGACCCCTCGGCCAGCGCCGCCGCGCGGGCCGAGAGTCAGCGCCACGCCGATCTGGCCGCGAGCGTGCAGTCCTGGCTCGAAGACGCCCTGCTGCACGTGATTCGCCACGCCCACCAGCGCAGCGGCGAGGCCAACCTCTGCCTCGCCGGCGGCGTGGCCCTCAACGCCGTGGCCAACCACCGCCTCGCCCTCGAGGGCCCCTTCGCGCAGCTCTTCGTGCAGCCGGCGGCGGGCGACGCGGGCGGCGCGCTCGGCGCGGCCCAGTGGGCGAGCTTCGGCGTGGCCGGGCGGCCCTGGTCGCCGAGCCGCTTCCGGCCCGACCTAGGGCCGAGCCTCGACGAGGGCCGGGTGGCCGATCTGGTCGCCGATCTCGGCTTCCCCTGCGAGGCGCTGCCCCACGAAGACGCCCTGCTCGACCGCGCCGCCCAAGACCTGCTCAGCGGCCAAGTGCTCGGCTGGGTGCAGGGCCGGGCCGAGCTCGGGCCCCGCGCGCTCGGTCACCGCAGCATCCTCGCCGACCCCCGCGGCCCCGACACCGCCCTGCGGGTGAACACCCGCGTCAAGCTGCGCGAGCCCTTCCGCCCCTTCGCCCCGTCGATCGCCGAAGAGCAGGCCGCCCTCGTGCAGCTCCCGCCCGCCGCCGCCGCGCTCGGGCCCTACATGACCGTCGCCTGCCCGGCCAGCGACCGCCTGCGCGAGGCCGCCCCCGCCGTCGTTCACGTCAACGGCAGCACGCGCCCCCAGCTCGTCTCGGCCGCCGACGACCCGCGCTACCACGGCCTGCTGCGCCGCATGGGCGAGGCCACCGGCCTCTCGGCCCTGCTCAACACGAGCTTCAACCTCAAGGGCGAGCCCCTGGTGGGCAGCGCCACCGACGCGCTGGCCACCCTCGCCCGCTGCGAGCTCGACGCCGTCTACATCGGCCCGCTGCGCGTCGGCCGCCCGCCGGCCCGCGTGCTGGGCGGCTGAATGGAGTGCCCCGATGTCCAGTGAACCGCCGAAGCCCTCCCGCTTGGAGTCGATCCTGATGCGCCTCGGCACCGCGGGCGCCCTGCTCGCTATGCTGGGCCGCGGCAGCCGCCCGTGGATGCTGCCGCTGGTGCTGGTGCTGCTCGTGATCGGCGCGGGGATGGTGTTTTTGCAGAGCGTGCAGTATGTGGCGCCGTTTATTTATATGGTGTTTTGAGGGAGGCGGGCCCGCTGGGGGCCAGCCAGCCCCCACACCAAAACATCCTCAACTAAGCCTCTCTCGCCTCAGCGCCCCCCGCCCGCGCGGCAATCTGGGCACGCGCCCTTGAGCTGCACCTCTGCGCCCTCGATCGAGGCGGCCCAGGGGCCCGCCATGGCCAGGGTGGCGGTGAGGGCGGCGGGCAGGCACTCGACGCGGCCGCAGTCGTCGCAGACGAAGTGCGGGTGCTGGTGGGCGTCTTGGGGGGCGCGGGCGTAGGCGTAGCGGTCGAGGCCCTCGGCGCGGCTGACCACCGGGGCGAGGCCGGCCTCGCGCAGCTTGACGAGGTTGCGGAAGGTGGTGGCTGGGTCCCAGTCGGTGGGGCCGAGCTGCTCGAGCACCTCGCTGAAGGACAGCGGCCGCTCGGCGCCGGCCAGCAGCACCAGCACCGCCACGCGGGGGGGCGTGGCGCGCAGGCCGCGCGCGCGGAGGGCGCTCCTGGCGGCTTCTTTGGAGAGGCTCATCGGGCGCTCCGGCCGCAGGGCAGGGGTGGAGGGGAGGCGGCAACCTAGGGGCCCCGGCCCGCCTGTGCAAGTCGCTTGCAGTTGAGTACAGATGCAAGTAGTTGCAGGAGCGCGTCCGCGCCCCGCGCCGCCCCCCGAGCCTGTCGAGGTCCCCGATGTCCGCCGCTTCGCCCGCCGCCGATCCCCGCCTCCCCGTCACCGTGCTGTCGGGCTTCCTCGGCGCGGGCAAGACCACGCTGCTCAACCAGGTGCTCCACAACCGGGGCGGGCTGCGGGTGGCGGTCATCGTCAACGACATGAGCGAGGTCAACATCGACGCGGCCTTGGTCGAGCGCGGCGGGGCGGCCCTCTCGCGCACCGAAGAGCGGCTGGTCGAGATGTCCAACGGCTGCATCTGCTGCACCCTGCGCGACGACCTGCTCGCCGAGGTCCGGCGGCTGTCGGAGACGGGGCGGTTCGACTACCTGCTGATCGA
>CANHON010000113.1 GCA_947462115.1 Deltaproteobacteria bacterium
CAGCACCAAGCTCACCTGGGGCTGGAACGTCTCCGCCGCCTCGGCGCTGCCGGACACGATGAAGATGACCGTCACCGCGACCCCCTCCATCGGCAGCTACACCTACCAGTTCACCAGCGGAAACACCGACTTTTCGACGACCACCAACGGCCCCGGCACCAGCGGCGGCCGCCTGTACAAGGCCGGCGTCGCCGACCTCTGGGTGAAGATCCGCAACGACACCCAGCGGGTGAGCTTCTACGTCGGCTCCACCCTGCTGAGCGGCGGGCGCCTCATCACCGGCACCTGGACCTTGACCGAGCAGTCCAACGCGCCGAGCTCGCCCCCGACGGGCGGCTGGTACGTGTGCTCCGACGACCTCACCTGAGCGAAGCTGCGCCCCGGTCGGCGCCCTGAACGCCAGACCGGGGCGCCGCCGCCCGCCTTAGGCCGAGCGCCGCCTAGAAGGGGATGTCGTCGTCGCCGGGGCCGCCACCGCCGCCGCCGTCGTAGTCGTCCCGCGGGGGCGCCGAGCGACCACCGCCGCCACCGCCACCGCGGGCGCCGCCACCGCTGGCACCGCCACCGCGGGCGCCGCCACCGCCGCCGTAGCCGCCACCACCGCCGCCGCCGCTGTAGCCGCCACCGCCGCCGCCGCCGCCGTAGCTGTCGCCGCCCTCGTCGCCGCGCGGGGCGCCGCCGAGCATGCGGATCTCATTGGCGACCACCTCGGTGGACCACCGCTTGTTGCCGTCTTTGTCGTTGTACTCGCGGGTTTGGAGCCGGCCCTCGATGTAGAGCATCTTGCCCTTCTTGCCCCACTTCTCCATGACCTCGGCGGTCTTGCCGAAAGCAACGACGCTGTGCCACTCGGTGTGGTCCTGCCACGAGCCGTCCTGGGCTTTGCGCCGGTCGGTGGTGGCGAGCCGGAGGTTGGCGATCACGGTGCCGCCACCGGTGTTGCGGATCTCCGCATCTTTGCCGAGGTTGCCGACCAGGATGACCTTGTTCACTGTCATGGGGACTCCAGGCGCTGAGCGCGGTGCCCAGCAGGTTCGCTGCGCTGCATGAAGGGATGGACGGTCTCGGCGCCCCCGTGGCTGGGAGTGCACGGCCCGCCGCGCCCCCGAGCTTCACACGGGGGTGAATGACTCGCCAGGGTGCTCGGCGGGAATTTGCCGACCCTTACCATAAACTGTCCGGCAAGCGGCGCGCGGCCCCGGGCGCCTCACCAAGCCGAGAAGCCCAGCACCACCGCGCCCTCGTCGCCGAACAGGTCTTCGCCCGGAACACCGACCACGACGTCCTTGAGACCATCGCCGTCGAAGTCGCCGAGCCCGATGGCCGAGCCGACCCGGTCGCCGGCGGCGCCGCCGATGAAGCTGACCGGCACGTCGGCCAGGGCCCGGTTGCCGGTAGAGAGCTGGGTGATCAGCCAGGCCGCGCCGGCGTCCACGCCAAGCTCATCCGCGCCGGGACCGCCGATGAACAGATCGTCCTTGCCATCGCCGTTCACGTCGCCCGGGTTGCTGAGGACCTTGCCGGCGTAGTCGCTGTTGCCGGTGCCGCCGTAGTTCACCGAGGACACTGCGGTGATGGCCCAGCTGCTCGGCGAGGGGCGGGTGGAGATGGCGGTGTTCATCGCCACCAACACCTTGCCGGCGCCCAAGGTGGCGCGGGGCACGCCCACCGCCACGTCGGCACCGCCGTCTCCGTCGAAGTCGCCAGCGCTCACCGCCTCGCCGGCGCGCTCGCCCGAGGTGCCGCTGGTCAGCCGCAGATCGTAGGCGGCGCCGATGTCGCCGCCAGCGGGCGAGAGGTCGTTGGTGACGATGTAGACTGCGCCGGCGTTGGTCTGGAAGCCAGGCGCGCCCACGAGCAGATCACCGCGGCCGTCGTCATCGTAGTCGAAGCCTGCCAGCGCATAGCCGAGCTCGTCCACCGAGAACTGCGAGGTCCAGGTGGCGTCGGCGTCGGCCACGTTCACCGTCACGCCGGTGCTGTTGGGGCCCAGGGTGCTGCTCATGAACAGGTGAACGGCGCCGCCGCCGGCCGTGCCGGGCGCGCCGACCAGCACCTCGTCGAGGCCGTCGCCGTCGATGTCCGGCGTGGAGGCGATGGCGTGACCGAACAGCGTGGGGCTCGCGGCGGGCGCGCCCTCCAGCCGCCAGGTCGTCGAGAGCAAGGAGGCCGTCGTCAGCTCCAAGGCGCGGTTTCGGAAGATCCACACCGCGCCGATCTGCTGATCCAGCCCGTTCTTGGCCTGGGTGCTGCCGATGGCGAGGTCGGGCCGACCGGCCGAGGGGCCGCCGATGTCGTCCAAAAAGACGACCCGCTCCATCTGCACAGTGGATGCTTCGGCGCTGCGGATCACGAGGCTGGCGTCGTCGGCGATGCCCGAGGCGCCCAGATCGGTGGCGTCCCAGACATAGACCGCGCCGCAGCGCTCCTGGTTGAGCGCCTCGAAGGGCGTGGTGAACTGAAGCACCGCCAGGTCGTCAAATCCGTCGCCGTTGAAGTCCCCGGTGGTGACGGAGGCGCCGTAGCCACCGCCCTCGAAGGTGCCCTGGTTGTACAGGCTGCCGAAGTCCTCCTCGACCGTGAATCGATCGGTGCGGCCGTCGCAGTTGGAGTCGCGGCCGTCGAGCTGCTCCAGGGTGCCGGGAAAGATGTCCCCATCTTCGTCTTCGCAGTCGGTCCCGCCGCCGTCCAGCGAGCGGTAACCATCGTGGTCGGCGTCGAAGTCATCGTCGCCGAGGCAGTCCTGGTCCACGCCGTCGTACCAGAGCTCTGAAGCGTCCGGGCGAATGGCCGCATCGAAGTCGTCGCAGTCTTCGCCGGAGGCCGCCTCCGCCGACAAGAACCCATCGCCGTCGGCGTCGTCATCGTCCTCGCCGTCGCAATTCTGGTCCACGCCGTCGTACCAGACCTCCTCGACGCCCGGCCGCACCGCCGCGAGCTGGTCGTCGCAGTCCAGCCCGCCCGACTCGGCCGCGGTCACGCCGTCTCGATCGGCGTCATCGTCATTTTGAGCGTCGCAGTCTTGATCGACGCCGTCGTACCACACCTCGACGGCCAGGGGGTTGACCTCGGGGTCGCGGTCGTCGCAGTCGCCGCCGCCGAACTCGCTGCTGCGGGCGCCGTCGGCGTCGGCGTCAAAATCGTCGTTGCCGCCGCAGTCGGAGTCCGAGCCGTCGTACCACACGTCCGCCGCGCCGGGCCGCACGCTCGCGTCGCTGTCGTCGCAGTCTTCGTCAGAGAAAACACCGTCTTGGTCGGCGTCGACACGCTCATCCTTGTCCTTGGGCTCGACGCTGCCGCTGCAGGCCGCGAGCGACAGGCCAAGGCCCAACACGGAGAGCTCCCACCGATTCAGACGCATCTTCTTCCCCATCTGCGCCAGCACAGGCGCGGCCGCTGGCGCCCCCCGACAGGAGAGCCCGCGAGCCCGACCATAGACCGCCGCGGGCCCCAGATCAACCTCTGCCCCCGGGCGCCCTCGCCGGGCCCTCGACCCGGAGGCAGCGGCGCCGCTCCGCGCGGAGGTCCGTGTCAGGATGACCCGTCGGACCGCGGGGGTGGATCGGGACGGCCCGGCGCGCCGGGCCCGTGGACGGCGTCGGGCGGACCTCTTCGAAGGCCAGGCCGCTGCCGAGCCTGGCAGGCTCCTTGCAAGGACATCGCCGCGCGGCCCCCGCTTCGCCCGCGCCTCCTCCCTTCGCCCCACGAGAACACCATGCTCATCGCCTTGTTGATCGCCAGCCTCAGCACTGCCCACGCCGAGGACGAGGTCAAGGTGAAGCTCTATGGCACAGTCAAGCCCACCGTCGCCCTCACCGGCGGCGCGGTCGAGTCCTACGGGCGGCCCAATGAGAGCGCCATCACCGCCGCCGCGAACCCCCGCCTCGTCACGGACGCGGACCAAGCCCACCTCTCCTGGCAGGTCGCCCAGTCGCGGTTCGGCATCCAGGCCGACGCTGGCGACGCCCAGGCGGTGCTGGAGCTCGACTTCATCGACTTCAACGTGGCCACGCCCACCACCGGCGCCCGTCCCCGGCTGCGCCAGGCCACCGTCGGCTGGTCGGCGACCGACGCCACCACGCTGACCCTCGGCCAGACCTGGGACATCTTCGCGCCGCTCAACCCGCTGCACCGCAACCTCGTCGGCGGGAGCTTTCAGGCCGGAAACCTCGGCTTTATGCGCCAGCAGGCCATCATCGACCATAAAAGCAAGGCCCTTCACCTCAGCGGCGCCCTCGGCTTGGCCGGCAGCAACAATGGCGTCAGCGACGCGGCGCTCGAGCTCACGCCCCGCCCGACGGTCGCGGGCCGGGCGGCGGCGCGCCTCGGAGACACCGGAGAGGTCGGCGCGGCGGGCTTCTTCGCGAAGGTCGCGCTGAGCGAGGAGGACCTGACCACCGCCTGGGGCGGCCAGCTGTTCGCCGACCTCAAGCTGGGCGACAAGACCCAGCTCCGGAGCGAGGCCTTCGTCGGCCAGAACCTGCAGAGCACGGGCATGTTGACGCTGGCCCAGGCCCGCCTCGACCCCACCACCGGCGACATCATCGACCTCCAAGAGGCCGGCGCCTGGATCAGCCTGCGGCAGGGCGTCGGCGAGGGCTGGGCCGTGACCGCCACCGTCAACGGCGACTGGGTGCTCAATTCCGAAGACGTCGTCGCCAACTACACGCCCGCCACCGACGACAGCACCCTCGGCGTGCTCGACGCCACGACCCCCGGCATGACCCACAACGCCGGCGGTCGCGTCGGCCTGGAGCGAAAGGCCGCCTCGCACCTCATCCTCTACGGCGAGGGCTTCGGGCTCAACAGCGCCCATGTGCAGGCCGAGGGCGACCCCTCCGACCAGGGCCTGCGCGCAACGCGCTTCGGCGGCGAGCTCGGCGCGGTCTTCAGCTTTTAGGCGGGCCGCCGGTGCTGACCCGCTATTCGGGGGGGACCGGCTCGGGATCAACGTAGCCGAGGGCCTTGAGGGCCTCCAGGGTGTGCGCAGCGGGCTGCGCGCTGCGGCTCGGCGGCGCGGCGGCGTCCCAGGTCGCCAGGGCCCGCACCAGCGCGGCGGCGGCTTCGGCGTCCTCGACGGGGGGCTGGCCCGGCGCCCGCGCAGCCAAGACCGAGGCGCCGCCGGGCGCGCTCGCGAAGAAGTGCCGCTCCGAGCCCACGGCCCGGGCGAAGCCAAGGTTGTCCCAGACCGCGGGATCGCGGGCGGGCGGGCCCTTGGTAGCCTCGGCGAAGTGGTGGCGCGGCTCGAGGCCCGATCCCCAGGCGGCCCGCAGGTCCCGCCCGGCGCCGAGGCTCGGCCAGCCGAGGCAGGCGGCCACCGTGGGCGCGAGCTCGGACAGGCTCACCGTGTCGCGCACCGTCTGGCCCACCGGCGGGCAGGCCAGCGCGCCGCGCCCCGCGAAGATCAGCGGCACGTGAACATCGACCAGCTGCACGTTGACGCCGTGGCCGTAGGGCTGCTGGGGGCGCTCCTCGAGGGTCTCACCGTGATCGCCGAACAAGACGACGAGGCTGTCGCGCAGGCGCCCGCGCTGCTCGAGGCCCGCCAGCAGCTGGCCAAGCGCCTCGTCCATCGAGGCCACCTCGGCGAGGTAGAGCGCGCGCGCCTGCCGTCGGTCCGCCTCGCTCAGCCGACCCTGCCGGGCCTGAATGACGAGCCAGTCTACGTTCTTGCTCGAACCCGTGACCAGACCCGCGTAGCCCGGCACGCTGAGCTCGGCGCGCAGCCGCGGCGGGGCGGTGTCGTAGGGGGAGTGGGCGTCAAAGAAGTGGGCGAAGGCGAAGATCGGCTGATCGACTGGCACCTCGTCCACCGCGGCCAGCAGCCGATCGACCACCTGAGCCGCCGGCCGCTCGAAGCGCTTGCGGACCCGCTGCTCCATGACATCGTCGTAGACGTCAAAGCCGCGGCTGAGCCCTTGATCTTTGGCGAGCACGCTGGCGCCCACTACGGCCAAGGTCCGGAAGCCGGCCGCCTGCGCTCGCTCCGGCAGCAGCGGCACCGAAGCATCGACCGGCACGCCATTTCGGGGCACCCCATGCTGGTGCGGGTCGAGGCCCGACAGCAGGCTCGTATGCGAGCTCAGGGTGGTCGGCGCGTGGGCCAGGGCCCAGGCGAAGCGCGCGCCCCGGGCGGCCAGGCCGTCGGCGTGGGGGGTGCGCGGCGCAGGCCGGAGCTCGGGGGCCAGATCGAGCCCCCAGTGCGCCTCCTCGGCCCAAGCCCCGAGCGCGTCGGCGCGGGTGGTGTCCCAGGAGACGAGCAGGACCAGCGGGGCCGGACCGGCGCTGGGCGCATCGGGGGGCCCGCCGCAGGCAACAGCGCAGCCGAGGCCGCTCAGCAGGCCGATCCGCGCGAGGGCTCGGCCGGGGCGCCGCTGGGCCAGCGGGGCGAGGGGAGCGGGAGCGGCGTCAAACGAGGCCACCGCTCATCGTTCTCCTTCGTGCCAGGTCTTGGGGTCGCCGGCCTCTTCGCCCTCGCCCGGCGCCGGGAGCACCTTGCACAAGAAAAGGCGGCGGTCGGTGGAGACGGCCCCATCTACCCGGCGGGCCGGCACCTCCATGTAGACGCCCATGTCCTCAAAGCCGAGGCTCAGGTACATGTCGTAGGAGGAGTTGCGAACCGCGGAGGTGCGCAGCATCACGTTGCTGAACCGGGCGCGGTCGATGAGCGCGAGCCGGGCCTGGATCAGGTCGTGGCCGAGGCCCGTGCGCCGGTAGGAGCGGAGGACGCCGAGCTCCGCGAGGTAGAAGCTCTGCTGCAAGGGGAGCAGCCCGTGCAGGGCCCGGGTGACGTCGGCCTTGGCCAGGGCCGGCACGCCGATGCCAAAGCCCACCACCTGGGTGTTCCCGCGCACCGCGAGCAGCGTGATGCTCTCCGGCACGTCGAGGAACTGGCGGAGGATGCTCTGCGCCTCAGACGGAAAAAACCGCTCATTGTACGGCGGCTCGCTGAAGATGTCCTGGTAGGCGCCCGCGAAGGCCGCGCGGTAGGGCAGGGCCTCGTGGTTGTTGCGCACGCGGAGGATGCGAACGCCGTCAGGCCGCTCCATCAGGACTTGGGGCTGCGGCAATCGGAAGGTATCGGCCTCAGCGTGGCCGTGGCCGCTCGCGGCCTCATCTGCAGGACTGCTCATCCGAACCCACTCCTGGGCGCGCAGCAGCTCCGCCAGATCGCGGCGGGCTGCGAACCTCGCCCTGGCGCCCCATCTATCCCCAAGATGGCGCCCGCGCCGAGCCGGGCCCCGCGTGCCCCAGCATCGACACCGAGCCGCCCCGCGCGCCTCAGCCGGCGGCGGACTGGGGCTCGGTGGGGAGCCAGCCCTCGGGCGGGGCCTCGACGAGGCGCTCGGCGGGGGCGGCGCCGCGATCGAGCAGGCTCAGGCCGCGCAGCCGCAGCACGGAGCCGCCGGGTCCATCGACATCAATGTCGTAGAGGCCGTCTTCGCTGAGCTGCACGAGCACGCCGACCGGGAGTTGATCCGCCGGCGGGTGGTCGAGCTGGAGCCGCGAGACGCTGACCGGCTCGGCCAGCCGACGCTGGACCACGAGGTGGTGCAGCAGGGCCGCCTGAACGGCGCCGCTGAGCACCGCGGGCGCGCAGAGCAGGGCCTCGCCCCCCAGGGCGCGGTGATCGGGCACGAGCTCCGCCAACAGCCCGTCGCTGGCGATGGCGGTGGCCTCGGTCAGGCCGCCCAGGGCCGGGCCGATGGGCAGGAGCGCCGCCACCCGGTCGCCGGCGATCGGCTCGTCCGAGAAGAAGAAGCGCGGGGGCAAAGAGTCGTAGGGCAGGCTGTCCCCGAACAGCAGCACACACTCAGCGACGCGCATCGGGGGCCCGCCCTCCACCGCCTGCGCGGCGACGCAGCGCACCTCGCCGTCGCCCTCGAGGGTGGCCCGCAGCTCGAGGCTCAGCCGCGCGCTGTCCCCGAAGACCTCCACGGTGCCGTCCAAGCGGACCTGCCTCAGCTCCACCGGCGCGTCAAAGGACAGGTTGAGCGCGCCCACAAAGGGCTGCCCCGGGCGAAGGAGGGCGCCGGTCGCCGCCATCAGCTCCAGCAGCATCGACCATGGGAGCTGGGCCGGGCCCTCGCCAGCGGTGAGCGGGCGCAGGCGGTGGCCCAACAGCTCGGCCTGGCCCCGGGCGACCTGGGCGCCGTCGCTGTCTACGCCGAGCCGGAGGGCGTCGAGCATGGGGTGGGTCGCCGGGAGCACCCGGGCCGGGACCTCCTCCGTCAAGTAGAGGCTGCCGCTCGTGCCGCTGGCCACCAGATCGACGCAGAGCCGCGCCAGCGCGCCGCCGTCCAGCTCGTCACCAGCGAGGTGCAGCGTCCGGGGCCGCGAAAGGCTGATGCGCCGGAGGGTCTCGTCGATGGTGTCGTCGGCCGCCGAGCACTGGTCGAGCGCGTGGCGGTGGACGCACAGCAGCCAGGCCACCCGCTCCAGCTCGCGCGCGAGGGTGCGAACTGGGAGCGTGCCCACCAAATGAGCGTGCAGCAGGTCGCCTTCACCTTCATCGACCCCGCTCTCCAGCACGGCGATGGCGCCGTCGATGACGCCATAGCGCCGCCGGGCCTCGACCATCGCCGACCGCAGGGCCCCGGCGTCGAGCGGGTCGGCGGGGAGCACGAGCAGCTCGCACTCCAGCGCCTCCAGCGCCGCGCCCAGGCCGCCGTCGCCCTCGGTGGGCGGGACGAGCACGAGGCGGACCCGGCCGCGGCGGGCCAAGGCCAACGCGAGATCACCGCCCAGACCAGCGGGATCGCCGACCATCAGGACCACCGGCTGCTCCCGCAGCATGCCGCCAGCGGCGGGCGCGGGCTCCCGTTCGAGGCGCTGCACCCGACGCTCGGGCCCGTCGAGGTAGACCAGCGGCTCGGCGCTGTCGCGGCAGAGCTCGCCGATGAGCAGCGCGGCGGCCTCGTCGTCGTCCAGCATGGGGTCCACGTCGATGGTCTGGCAGCGCTGGCCAGGCCACTGGAGGCCCAAGCTGCGGGCGAAGCCGGCGCGGGCGCCGTCGAGCTGGCCCACCTCGGGGTCGACCCACGCGGGATCGGCGCCGAGGCGGGTGCAGCAGACCCAGCGGGCGGGGGGACGGCCATCGAGGGTGGAGGCCTCTCGAACGCTCTCCCCGAGGCCGCTCCCGACGTCGAGCACGAGCTCCGGATCGCCGTCATCGGCGCCGACCAGCGCGCGGATCGCGTCGGCGTAGCCGCCTTCGCCGATCACCCGCACCGCCCGGGGCCGGACCGCCGGCGCGCCGCCGCCCGCCTGGACGATCACCGGCCGCCACAGCACCGGCCCGAGGCGCCGCTCGTCGCGGGGCGCCGCCTCCGGTGCGCGCTCTGCCGGGCTCAGGGCCCCTGCAAAAGCCGCCGCCAGCTCGCCGACGCTGAGGTCCCGGTTGACCGGCGGCGCCTCGATCCCCAGCTCCTCGCCGACGGCGAGCTGAATGCGCTCCAGCGTGCTGTCTTCGAGCCCGAGGTGGGCGTGGAGCAGGTGGCTGGGCGAGACCTCTTCGACGCCGAGGCCGGTGGCTTGGCCGATCTGCGCCCGCAGCGACCAGCCGATCCGTTCGACCAGGCCCCCGGAGGCGGGCGGCTCCAGCGCGGGCGGCCGCGGCGGGGCGAGGCGCTCGGGCGGCAAGATCGAGGGCTCGTCCTCGTCGAAGTGGCCCTCCACCACGCGCAGCGAGCGGCCAGCCCGCACGAGCATCGGCTGCTGCAGGCCCGAGCAGCGCTGCAGCCACTCAGCGCGAAGGTCTGCGTCGCTGACCCGGGCGTCGCGATCGGCGCGCCGCTCGAACAGGGCCACCACCGGCGACCCCTGCTCCGATTGGGCCACCGCGAACCGGCGCTGGGCGCCCACCGCGGGGAACTGAAGCGCGCGCAGCAGGGCGATCAGCTGCGCCCCCGGTCGATCCCCCGCGCGGACCCGCAGCGCCGCCTCCGCGCCGGTGAGGCCCGGCAGCACGGACGACACCTGATCGCCCACCAGCACGTCATCGCCGCGGAGCGACCGCTCCAGCCCCAGCAGGGCGAGGCCAGCCTCTGCCGGTCCGGCGCCGCCCTCGGCCAGGGCGCAGAGCGCCGCCACCGGGATGCAGCCCCGCGCCTCGGTCCGCGCCGGGAGCTCGAGCACCAGCGCCAAAGCATGGCCCACGAGGCCCGCTGGCGCCCCGGGCCACCGCGGCAGGGCCGGATCGCTGGGGGCGTCGGCCGAGGCCACGACCACCCGATCGACGGTGCCCGCGCGCAGCCACGCCGCCGCGAGGGCGAGGCCCTGGAGCGGATCGGCGTCCGGACCGCCGAGCCGAAGCCGGGGGCCCGACGCGCCGATCATCGCGGCCAGAGACGCCTCGATCGAGGGGCCGGAGACCGGCGCGCCCGCGGGCGGATCGGCGGTGAGGCGCCGGACCAAGCCGCCCAGCCCGCAGAAGCGGCTCACCACCACCACGCCGGTGCGCCCGTCCAGCAGCGCGCTGCCGGCGCCGGGCTGGGTGCGCAAGGGGAGCCCCGCGTCGGCCAAGGCCACCAGCGCGGCGGCGACGAGGAGACGCCCGCCCTGGTCGAGCCCCTGGCCGGCCCCCGCCGGGAGCCCCCAGGCGCTCAGCTCCAGGCCGCCGGAGGACTCGGGCCCGTCCTCGGGGCCGAAGGGGTCACTCAGCTCTGGCAAGCCGCTCGCGACGCCGCTGACCACGATGTCGAGGCCGTTCTGGACGCCCCCCTCGGGCTGAAGATCGAGCGCGGCGCTGGTTCGCATGTCGGCGGCTCCTCTTGTGCGGTGGCCGGGGCGAGGAGTTTTGGTCCCCCGCTCCCGACCCCGCGGCCGCGCATCCTAACCGCTGCGATGGATCGCGGCTCTGACCGACGACCAGCAGCGCGTTTCCGCCAGCGCGCGGCACCATGCGCCTGGTGCGCCGGCCCACGGGCGGGCCAGCCGGCGGCCCCGCCGGAGGTTCAGAGGGCGGCCTTGATCGCCGCCTTCAGCTCCGGCGAATCGGGGGCCACCGAGGAGGGAAAGCGCGCCAAGACCGAGCCATCTCGCCCGACGAGGAACTTCTCGAAGTTCCACTTGACGTCGGCGCCGCCGCCGGCCGCGCTGCCGACCAGCGCCCCGTAGAGCGCGCTGCGCCCCGCGCCGTTGACGTCTTGTTTCTCGAGCAGGGGGAAGTTCACGCCGTAGTTGAGCTGGCAGAAGCCCTCGATCTGCTCGGGGGTGCCGGGCTCTTGGGCGCCGAACTGGTTGCAGGGCACGCCGACGATCACGAGGCCAGCGTCCTTGTTGGCCTCGTAGAGGGCCTGCAGGCCCTTGTACTGGGGCGTGTAGCCGCACTTGCTCGCGACGTTGACGAACAGCACCACCTTGCCGGCGAGGGCATCGGCGGGGAGGGCCTGGCCGCTGAGGCCTCGCAGCGAAAGAGACGAGATGGACGATGACATGGGGCTCCCTGATTTGGCGGCCGGGCTCGGCGCGGGCGCGGCGGCGAGGGCGAAGACAAGGCTAAACATAGACATGGCGTTGAGCGACATACAGCTCCTCCTCGCGGGGGTCTTAGCCCAACCTGGGGGGCGCGCGAGCCTGCGAGCCACGGGGAGCCCGACCACCCCTCGATCCCCCACCGGCGCGGAGCGCGCGGGCCGCCCCGCGGCAGGACGGTGAAGTTTTGCCCCGGCCGGCGCCGCAGCAGGGGCGAGCCGCCCAGGCCCGCGATACCGTGCGCCCAGGAGTGATCCATGCTGCCCATCCGGTCGTCCTCCTCGCTCACCTCGCTGATCTCCTTCGCGCGCTTGTGCGGCCTCGTGGCCGTCGCCGGCGTGGGTTGTCAGAGCAACGCCAAGCTCAACCGCATCCTCTCGGCGCCGGTCGCCGACATCCTCGGCCCGGTCTCGGGTGAGGTGTTCCGCCAAGGCGAGCTCGGCATCCCCTTGCGCGGCATGGTGAGCGATGACCATGAGCTGCCCACCGAGCTCACTGTCAGCTGGATCTTGCCCACCGGCGAGTCGTACCCAGCGGAGGTGCAGAGCGACGG
>CANHON010000114.1 GCA_947462115.1 Deltaproteobacteria bacterium
CAGCCCCACCACCGCCGAGCACGTCTGGGAGGAGCTCGGCCCCGCGCAGCGGGTGCTCGACGGCGGCCCCTGCGCGATCGGCGTGGAGAGCACCATCCTCGACCTCACGGAGCCTGGCGGACCGCGGCTGCTGCGCCAAGGAGGCCTGCCCATCGAGGCCATCGAGGCCATCTGTGGGCCGATCCCCGCGGGCGCCCGCCGCGCCTCCGGCACCTTGGCCGCCCACTACGCGCCGCGCACCGCCCTGCGCCTCTCCACCGCCCCCGAGGCCGAGGCGGAGGCCCTGCGCGCCGCCGGACTGCGGGTGGGCCTGCTCCGCTGCGGGCCCGATCTCGACGACTATGCCCGGCGGCTCTACGCCGAGCTTCGGGCGATGGACGGCCTCGGGGTCGATATTTTGGTCGCAGAGGCCGCGCCGGAGCGGGGCCTCGGCCGGGCGGTCAACGATCGCCTGCGCCGCGCGGTGACCGGCTCGGGACCGGCGAAGCGCTGAACGACGGCGGTCTTTAGGGCGGCGCTGGGCGCGGCGCGCGGGCGGCCTGTCGCTCGGCCTCGCAGCGGGCCAAGGCCTCCCGGACCTCGGGCACCGCGCCGCCGCGCTTGGATACGTTCACCAAAAAGGGCAGGGCCTGGGCGCAGCGGCCGGCCCGGGCCAACATCAGGCCAGCGAGGCCCCACGGGCGAAGATCGCCGTCCATCGTCCGGGTCGCGGCCTCGTAGTGGCGCACCGCCGCGTCCACGTCGCCCGCGCGCTCATAGGCGAGGCCCAGCCACAGGTCGACGTCGGTGGCCTCCGTGCCGACCAGGCGGGCGATCTTGAGGTGCTCCGCGCCCTCGGCCGGCGACCCGCCCTGGACCTGCGCGACGCCGAGCACGTAGTGCAGGTTGGGGTCGTTGGGCGCGACCGCGAGGCCCCGGGTGGCCACGTCCACGACCGCGGCCTTGTCCTCCCGCTGCACATGGGTGGAGAGCTGGATGCGGTAGCCGCGGGGATCCCTCGGGTTCAGCGCGATCATCCGGCCGGCGTCCCGAAGCGCCGCCTCATCGTCGCGGACGAGGTGGGCCAGCGCCGCCGAATTGTTGAGCGCCATCATGTTGTCGGGCCACAGGCGCAGCAGCTCGGCCAGCACCGCGCGCGCGCGGGGGATGTCGCCGAGCTCGACGTGGGCCAGCGACAGGCCCAGCCGGGCGTCGGCCAGCCCCGGCTGCTCGGCGATCAGCGCCTCGAGCGCCCGCGCCCGCGCCTTGGGATCGCGCAGCAGCTCCGCCTCCCGGAGCGCGCGGAGGCGCATCACCTCGTCCCGCGGGTCGGTGCGCGCCCCCCCAGGCGGCGCGGGCGGGGCCTCGGTGAGGTAGCCGAGGGCGGCCAGACGGGCGGCCACCTCCGGGTCGAGCGGCCCGGCGCTCGCGGTCGGCGCGGCCTGAAGCTTCGCCACGGCGTCGCTCAGGCTCGGGGGCGCCGCGGCCTCCACCGTGCAGGCCGGGTCCTCCACCCAGCTGCAGGCCCGCGTCCACACGCCGGAGATCACGCGATGGGCGTCATCTTGGGCCATCCAGAGGGGTGAGGCGCCGAGGTGCAGCAGCGGGTACTGGGTCTCGGCCACCGCGGGGCGGGCCGCCAAGGCCGACAGCAGCGCGTCCGGCGAAGGGTCGCGAAGAAAGGGGCTGAGATCGAGGCCCTCGGTCTCAAACGGGAGGCCCGCCAGCCCCGCCAAGGTCGCCGCCAGGTCCAGGCCCGACACCGTCGGGGCCACCACCCGCGCGGCCTTGGGGGCGTCGGGAACAGCGTCCAGCAGCAGCTCCGCGTCGGCCCCCGCGGGCTGGCCCAGCGTGGGGAGGCCCGGTCGCGGGGCTGGCAGCTCCAGCGGACCCGCGAGCCCGCCGGGCGGCCGAATGATGAGCGGCACCCGGGTGATGGCGCGGCCCAGCAGGAGCCCGTGGTGGCGCTCGCCCTCGGACCACAGGCCCTCGCCGTGATCGGCCGTCACGACGATGGCGGCATCTGGCCCGGCCATCTCCACCAGCCGCCGCAGGTGACCGTCGGCCCGGCTCACGTCGCCCCGGTAGGGATCCCCGGGGCCCGCCGCCCACGGCGCGTGGGGGTCGAACAGGTGCACCCACAAGAAGCGCGGCTCACCCGAGCGCGCCGCCGACTCCCACCAAGCGACGGCGGCGTTGACGACCTCAGCTGCTGGGAGCTCCACTTCGCCAAAAGCGCCGGCTCGGCTCACGTCCTGCGGCCGGAAGGGCGATCGGTAGAGCTCAAAGCCGCGGTCGAGGCCCCAGGCCGCGTCGAGCACGTAGGCGCTGACGAAGGCCCCGGTGCGGTAACCGCCGCCCCGCAGGTGCTCGGCCAGGGTGGGAACAGCGTCTGGCAGGCGCATCGCACCGTTGTCCCGCAGGCCGTGGGTCGCGGGCGACCGGCCCGTCAGCAAGGTCGCGTGCGAGGGCAAGGTCAGCGGCGCGACGGCGTGGGCCTCGCGGAACAGCGCGCCCTCCGCCGCCAGGGCGTCGAGGGTGGGCGTGCTGGCCAGCGGGTCGCCGTAGGCGCCGACCCGATCGGCGCGCAGCGTGTCGATGGTGACGAAAACGATGTCTGGGTGGTCACTGTCGCGGCCAGCCGGGGCAGGTCCGACCGGGGGCGCCTCGGGCTCCCCGCAGCCGACCAGGGCGAGCAGCCAGAGCCCGCCCGCGGCCCGACGCGCCCGCGCGCACCGCCTGTCGCGCGCGCCGCCCCGTCCGTCTGCCTTCGCCACGCTCCCGCCGACCATCCCCGCTCCTCGGGGCGCAGGCCCCGCTCCACCCTATCCTCTGGCCCCTGTGCGCTGGCGTCGGGGGTGCTAGGAGCGCCGGTCCCCACCGCCCGGAGCCCCCATGACGACCTCGACGGACGGCGCGCCGCGCCTCACCTCCCTCGCCCACGGCGGCGGCTGCGGCTGCAAGATCGGCCCGGCGGTGCTCGCGGAGCTGCTCCGAGGCCTGCCCCGCGGACCGCGCCCCGAGGCGCTGCTGGTCGGCGCCGAGACCAGCGACGACGCGGCGATCTGGCAGATTGACGCGCAGCGCGCCATTGTCAGCACCACCGACTTCTTCATGCCCATCGTGGACGACCCCTTCGACTTCGGTCGGATCGCGGCCACCAACGCGCTGTCCGACGTCTGGGCCATGGGCGGGGTCCCGCTGTTCGCGCTGGCCTTGCTGGGCATGCCCATCCAAGTGCTCGCCCCCAGCGTGATCTCCGCCATCCTCGCGGGCGGGGCCGCGGCCTGCGCGGCGGCCGGGGTGCCCGTGGCCGGCGGCCACTCCATCGACTCGGTCGAGCCCATCTACGGCCTCGCCGTGACCGGCATGGTCGAGCTGAGCCACCTCCGGCGCAACGCCGCCGCCCAGCTCGGCGATCAGCTCATCCTCGCCAAGCCCGTCGGGGTCGGCGTGCTCTCCGCCGCCTTCAAGAAGGGCGCGCTGGACGCCGATGGCTACGCCACCCTGCTCGCGATGACCACCCAGCTCAACGCGGTGGGGCACCGCCTCGCCGGGCTGCCGGGCCTGCACGCCATGACCGACGTGACCGGCTTCGGGCTGCTCGGTCACCTCTCCGAGATGGCGCGCGGCGCCGACCTCCACATGGCGGTGTCGGTGGCCGAGGCCCCGGTGCTGCCCCTGGCGCGCGCCCTGCGAACGGCCGGCTTTGTCACCGGCGCTTCCGGTCGAAACTGGACCGCGGTGTCGGGGCTGGTCGAGGGCGAGCTGAGCCCGATCGACCGCGACCTGCTCACCGACCCCCAAACCGCCGGCGGCCTGCTGATCGCCGTCGCCGAAAATACCGTGGAGGAGGCCATGATGATGCTGAAGGACGCGGGCTTCCCCGAGGCCCGATGCTTCGGCGAGGCGGTGGGCGCCGGGGCCAAGATCAGCCTGCGCTGAGACCCGGCCGCACGAGCCGCATCTTTCACGCCCCTTTGACCGGGCCCAGCGGTCTACCCACCGGAGGTCTCGGGCTCCGGTGGCGCGGGGGGCGCGGCCGCGGCCTAGGGCACCGACCAGGTGAAGGTGCGCCCTGCCGCCACATCTTCCTCGTGGGCCGCCGAGCAGGCGTCGAGGCGGAAGTCGATCCGCTCCCCCCGCAGCATCGCCGCGGGGGACTCGTCGGCCTGGACCGCCACGCGCCAGCGCGCCACCGGTGAGAGGTAGCTCGGCACGATGCCCAGCACGATCGCCAACAACAGCCCGATCACCGCGAGGGGGCGCAGGCGCTTGGGCACGAGGCCCGCCCGTCCGCTGGCGGCGACCGCCCAGGCGAGGCCGAGGACCACCGGGGCGCCCGACAGGCCCACCGAGTAGTAGCGGGGGTGCCCGAGCACGGTGGCGGCGGTCTTGACGGAGAGGGCGTAGGGGACCAACAGGAGCAGCCCGAGGACGAGCTTGGGCTGCCGAAGCCGACCGACGACGCCGAGGATCAGGGCGCCGCTGACCAAGGACACCCACGGATCAAACTGGCGTTTGCGGTGGAGCTCGACCTCCCACAGCTCGGAGATCTCGGGGGGCAAGGTGGACAAGATCGCCCGCGCTTGACGGAGGGTCTCGGGGATCTGGCTCAGCGGGCTGCGGCCCCAGAAGAAGTCGCTGGTGGGGCGCGGCACCACCGCGGCGAGCTCGGGCAGGTCGCGAAGGGCGTCCTGCACGAAGAAGTAGGTCTGGAAGTCGAGGCCGGGGATGCCGTTGACCGCGAAGGGCTGGGCGATCCGGTAGCTGACCCACACCGGGGCGAAGAGCCCGGCGAGGCGGAGCAGCCGCCAGAGGGGCGCCAGCGCCGCGCCCGGGCGCCGAAGCGACCAAGGGCCGCCGATGACCAGCCCGAGAGAGGCCACCGAGAGGGCGGTCAGCGCGAAGTAGAGGCTGCGCACGTCCATCAGCAGCGCGAGCCCGACGCCCGCGCCGCAGAACAAGGCCGACCAGACCGTCGGGAAGCGCACGCACAGGGCCGCCCCGGCGCAGGCCAAGGCGCCGGTGGCCACGCTGCCGGGGTAGAAGCTGGTGGTGCGGGCGAGCGCGACGATCGGCGCGAAAAAGCCCATCGACAAGGCCATCGCGACGCCCGCCACCCGCCCGTGGAGGGCCCGGCCCCACAGGTACATCGCGCCGCCCACGACGCCGCTCGAGAGGGCCGCGGCGAGTGTGAGGCCGCCGATCACGCCGAAGCGCGCGCTCAGGAGCATCGGCAACATGCCGCCGAACCAGCCCCGGTGCAGGTTCACGGTGGCCTGCCGCTCCCGCAGGCCGAGCACCAGATCGCAGTACTGGAAGAAGTCCGAGGAGGTGAGCCCAAAACCCCGGAGGTGGTAGCGGGGGAGCCACCACGCGCAGAGCAGCAGCGAGGCCGCGCCCGCGAGCAGCGCGAAGAGCACGTCCCGGTGATGGAAGGGCTTTTGGTCATCCGCGGGCACCCCGCCCACGAGCCGCGCCGCCACGAGCAGGGCCACAACGCCTTGTAGGCCTGTCCATCCGTCCAACATCCGCCTCCGCCTCGAGCCGCTCGCCCGGCTGGGGCGATGCGCGGCGACCGCGGGAGCTTAGGCGAAGTGGCTCGGGCGCGGGGCCCTCACCGCGTCCTTCACCGCGTCCATTACCGCGTCCCTTACCAAGGGAGCGTCGCCGGCGCCCCGGGGGCAGGCGACGCGATCCCCAGCGCCCCGGCCCGGACCAAGCGCCCGACGGCCGACAGCTCGGGGTGCAGCACGCCATCGTCCTCCCAGTACCGAACGACCTCCCGCACCCGCGCCCGCAGCGCTTCGACCCCGGGGGCCAGCGGGCCGTGGGGGGCCTCGCCCGCGCCGCTCAGCCGAAGGTCGAGGGCCTGGGCCGCCAACAGGGCCTCGATGCCCACGATGTCGGCCACGCACTCCACCACCTCCAGCGCGCCGCGGGCGGCGATGGGCCCCATGCTGACGTGATCTTCGTGGTGCTGCACGGTGGGGATGCTGTCCACGCTGGCGGGGTGCGCGAGGCCCTTGCACTCGCTGGCCAGGCTGGCGGCGGTGTACTGGGCGAGCATAAAGCCAGAATTGAGGCCGGTTCCCGCCACCAAGAAGCTCGGCAGATCCGAGCTGAGCTGCCCGTAGGTGAGCCGGAAGGTGCGGCGCTCGGAGATGGTCGCGAGCTGGGTGAGCGCCACCTTGAGGTGGTCCATGCACAGCCCCAGGCTGGCCCCGTGGAAGTTGCCGGCCTCGACCACCTCGGGCGTCGGCCCCTCTCCCCAGAAGCACAGCGGGTTGTCCGAGACGCCGCCCAGCTCGGCCTCCACCACCGCCCGGGCGCTGGCGATGGCGTCCGCGGCGGCGCCGAGCACCTGAGGAGCGCAGCGCAGCGAGAAGGCGTCGGCGGGGCGCCCCGTGGCCACGAGCACGCTCCCGCTGAGGCGGCCGGCCAGCCGCGCGCCGACCCGGGCGACGCCGGGGTGCCCCCGGAGCTGGAGGGCGCGGGCGTCGATGCATCCCGGCTCGGCCCGGAGCGCCTCGAAGGTCATGGCGGTGGCCTCCAGCGCGGCGTCCAGCACCCGCTCGGCCCGAACGACCGCGAGGGCGGCGAGCGCGGCCGTGAGGCTCACCCCGTTGATGAGGGCGAGGGCCTCTTTTTGGGTGGGCCGAAAGACCGGAATACCCTCCACCACGCCATTGAGCCCCGCTGCCACCCGCGCGATGTGGGCCATGGGCGCGAGGTCCCCCGCGGCGCCGACGCTGCCTTGGCTCGGCACGACCGGGTGCACCCCGGCGTTGAGCATGGCGAGGAGCACCTCGACCGCCGCCGGCCGAACGCCGGAGACGCCGTGCAGCAGCACGTTGGCCCGCGCCGCCATCGCCGCCCGAACCACCTCGCGCGGCAGCGGATCGCCCACCCCAGCGCAGTGGCCGAGGATGAAGGCGGCGGGCAGCGCGTCGGAGTGGAGCTGATCGGCGTGGGCGCCGACCAGCCACTGGCGCTTCTGCTGGAGCACCGCGCCGTCCCAGCCGCGGAGGGCGGAGAGGGCCGCAGGGTCGGCCACCACCGGCGCGCCGTGGGCGATGGCCAGCAGCGCCTCGCAGCGGAGCGGACCGCCGCTGAGCACGACGGGCGCGGCCGCGCTCAAGGGTCCGCGGGGCTCTCGATGGAAAAGGGGCGCGCTCATCGGTGGCCTCCGGTGGGCTGGGCGTCGATGGCGCCGACCGGCTGCAGGGGCGGCAAGGCCGATCGCCACCCGTCGCGCAGCAGCAGGGCGTCGATGAGGCCAATCGCGTCCGCGGGCGCGCCCCCGACGTCGAGGGCCCCCGGCAGGGCTTCGATCTGGGCCAGCATGGCGCCGGTCCCCTGGCCGAGGCGGGCGCCCGGCTCCTCTTCGCGCCGGAAGGCGAGGGCGTGCGCCGCCCCGAGCAGCTCGATGGCGACCACCCGGCGGCTGTTCTCGAGCACCCGCGCGGCGCGCCGGGCCGCGGTGGTGCTCATGGCGACGTGATCCTCTTGATCTTCGCAGGTGGGGATGGAGTCCATGCTCGCCGGCCAGCCCAGCGCCTTGTTCTCGCTCACCAAGGCGGCGGCGGTGGTCTGGGGGAGCATGAGGCCGAGGTGCGGCTGGTCGGCGCGCGCGAGGCCCGGCGGCAGGCGCTGGCTGAGCAGGCCCGTGGTGAGCCGGTAGAGGCGGCGCTCGGACAGGCTCGCGACCTCCGCCACGCCGATCTTGAGCGTGTCCATCGCCATTCCGACCGGCTCGCCGTGGAACATGCCGGCGCTGTAGGCCCGGTTGTCGGGATCGTCGCCAAAGCCCTCGTCCATGGGGCCCGCGTCCATCAAGATCAAGGGGTTATCGGTCGCCGCGTTGAGCTCCACCCGCACCTGCGCGGTGGCGAAGGCCACGCTGTCGCGACAGGCGCCGAGCACTTGGGGCGTGCACCGCAGCGAGTAGGCGTCCTGCACCTTGCCGGGCACGCTGTCGACCAAGCTGCTGCCCTGGAGCAGCCGCCGCAGGTTGGCCGCGGTGGTGACGGCGCCGGGGTAGGGCCGCTGGGCGTGCACCGCTGGATGAAAAGCCCGGGTGCAGCCCCGAAGCGCATCGACGCTCATGGCCGCGGCGACCTCCGCGGCCTGGATGAGCAGGTCCGCGTCCCAGCACGCCAAGGCGGCGATCGCGGTGGTGAGCTGCGCACCGTTGGTGATCGCGAGGCCGTCTTTGGCCTCCAGACGCACCTTGTCGACGCCAGCGCGCTGCATGGCCTCCAGCGCGTCCATCTCCACGCCGCAGAGCACCGCGCGGCCCCCGCCGGACCCCTCCGCAAGAACGAGGCCCAGGTGGGCCAGCGGCGCGAGATCGCCCGAGGAGCCGCAGCTGCCCTGGGCCGGCACCACCGGTGTGAGCCCGGCGTTGAGCATCGCGAGGAGGGTCTCGACCAGCAGCGGCCGGCAGCCAGAGGCGCCCTTGGCCAAGGCGTTGGCGCGCAGCAGCATCATCGCGCGCACCACCGGCACCGGCAGCGGCGCCCCGACCCCGGCGGCGTGGGAGCGCACGAGGTTGAGCGAGAGCAGCGCGCGGTGCTCCGGCGGGATGTTCACCCGCGCCAGCGAGCCAAAGCCGGTGGTGACCCCGTAGACCGTGCGGAGGCCCCGGCCCGCTTCGCTCACCCAGGCCGCGCTGCGCTGCATGCGCACCCGCGCCTCGGGGTGCAGCGCGACCCCGCGACCGCTGCGCGCCACCTCGACCAGACCGGCGAAGCTGAGCTGCTCGCCGTCGACCCACAAGGGGGCCTCGTTGGGGCAAGAGTGTGGGGAGCGCAGGGGATCGGGGAGGTGCGTGCTCATGCGCCCGCCGCTATCGCGCCCAGGCGCCCTCGGCGCGACGCTGCGCCGGGGCCAACGGGCCGAAACATGGGCCTGCGCCCCGCTGCTCGGTCGGGTGCGCTTGCGCCGCCGCGCCCAGGTCTGTAGGCTCGCCCACGATGCCCTCCCCCTTCGAATCGCTCGACCTGAACCGCCCGGAGCCCGCAATGCACGCGCGCAGCCGCATCTCCGCAATCGCCGCCCTGATCGCCATTTTCGCGGCGTCGGCCTGCTCGGAGCCCACCGAGACCCCCATCTCCAACGGCGACCAGCCGGGCGCGCCGTCCAACCAGCCGCCGCAGCCCCAGCCCCAGGGCCCCAACGGCGGCGGCGATCCCTCGGGCGGCGGCGCCGCGGACCAGGCCAGCCTCGCGCAGGCCGAGGGCGCCATCAAGGTCACGGGCACGGTGGACGTCCCGGGCTGGGAGAAGGGCCAGATCCAGATCGACGTGCACACGCCCAGCGCCAACCGCACCAACGGCGACGCGCCGGTGGCGGTGGTGCGGGTGCCCAAGCCCGGCCCCTTTGAGATCTACCTGCCCAAGGGCACAGAGAAGATCTCCATCTCGGCCATCCTCGACTACGAGGGCAACGGCCCGGACGCCGAAGACATCAGCATCGACTACCCGAGCAACCCCGTCGATGTCAGCACCGGCACCGCCACGCTGACCATCACGATCAACCGCGACACCACGCCCGCCAATGGCCAGCAAGGCACGGGCACGCCGGCCGCGGCGCCCGGCCCAGGTGACGCGGACGGCCCGCCCCAGCCCCAGCCCGGCGAGGCCGGCGGCGCAGCGGCCCCGCCCACCGAAGGCACCACCCCCGGCGGCGCCCCGGCCGAAGGCGGCGCTGCCCCCGCTGTCCCCGCTGTTCCGACGCCCTGAGCTTCAGCCGATCGCCGCCCGCAGCCGGCGATCGAGCTCCTCGGGCGGTAGATCGACCTCGACCACCTTGTCGCGGCTCTTCTCGCCCGAGATGAGCCGGACGCCGCTCCGGGGGAGCCCGAGCAGGGTCTTGGCCAAGGTCTCGACCAGGGCGCGGTTGGCCGCCCCTTCGACCGCGGGCGCTTGCAGGCGGATCTTCAGCCCACCCTGCTCGTCGAGCTCCACCGCGGCCCGCCGCGCGCCGGGCTGCACCCGCAACCGCAGCCGGCTGCACCCGCTCGCAGCGGGCGAGATGGCCTCCAGCACGCTCATCCCGCGCGGCTGAGGGCCAATTTCATCACGCCCTCAAAGGCCGCCGCCGGCAGCGCCCACCGCGCCAGGATGCGGGCCCGGGCGCTCTTTCCCATCGGGTGCCGCAGGGCGGGGGCCGCTTCGGTGAGCAGGTCCACGCAGCGGGCCGCCACCTCCTCGGGGTCTTCGGCGGTCTGGCTCACCTTGGTGAACAGGGCCTCGGCCCGGCGCGACAGGTCGGCGTAGGGGCTGTCGGGCGAGGTGGCCCGGCGCCCGAGGGTGCGGTTGCGCCCGAGGATGTCGGTCTTGTACGGGCCTGGCTCGATGAGCACCACCCGCACCCCAAATGGCGCGACCTCCACCCGCAGCGCCTCGGTCATGCCCTCCAAGGCGTGCTTGCTGGCCGCGTAGGCGCCGAGGCCCGGCAGGGCCATGCGCCCGCTGATCGAGCTCATGTTCTCAATGATCCCAGAGCCTTGGGCGCGCATGCCGGGCAGCACGAGGTTGGTCAGCGCCCAGAGGCCGAAGAAGTTGACCTCGAACAAGTGGCGCAGCTCGTCCTCATCGAGGTCTTCGAGCGGGCCGCCCAGCGCGACGCCGGCGTTGTTGATCAAGGCGTCGATCCGGCCGTGCTTGGCCAGGATGTGCGCCACCGCCGCTTTTCGGTCCGCGTCGACGCAGACGTCGAGGGCGATCGGGTGCACCGGCAGCCCCGCCGCCGCCGCGACCAGCCCGTCGGCGGTGCGGAGATCGCGCAGGCCGGCATAGACGGTGTGGCCGGCGCGCGCGGCGCGGAGCGCGATGTGCTGGCCGAAGCCAGATCGACAGCCAGTGATGAGCACGATCATCGGGTCCTCCAGGAGCAGGTCGGGCCCGCTGCTATCGCGCCGAGGGGCACGTAGATGCGCAGAAGTCCCGCACGCGCCTGGCGCAGCCCCGGCGCGGCGCCCCGCGATCCAGCCCGGCCGGACTGGCCCCACCTCGAAGCCGCCCTCCGCGCCGCCGATCCCCGCCTGCGCCTCGCCCGCCCGCCCGACGGCCCGGCCCTCGCCGTGCTCGCGCGCGAGCTCGCCGCGACCGAGTGGGCCGACCCCCAGCGCGACCCTGTCCCGCCCTTGATGGCCTTCGTCGACAAGCCCGACAATGGCCTGCCGCTCATCCTCGTCGAAGACGGGGCGCTGCTCGGGCTGTGCTTGCTGCAGCGGCTGTCGGCCCCGCTCGACGGCGGCGGGCAGCTCTGCCTCGACGACCTGTACGTGCGGGTAGCGGCCCGCGGTCGGGGCCTCGGCGGGGCGCTGATGAAGGGGGTCGAGGCGCTCGGCCGGGCGCTCGGCGTGCGCTACCTCTACCTGCACGTCGAGCCCGAGAACACCGCCGCTCAGGCCCTCTACGCCCGCCACGGCCTCGTGCACGCCGACTCGCGCATCATGGACAAGCTCTACTTTTAGGCGCTGGCTCAGCCGCCGATGAGCGCGAGGTTCTCCGCGCACGCGCGGCCTTCTTCGCCCTCGAGGCTCGGGCAGGCCCGACGGAGCAGGGGCGCCGCTTCGGCGGGGCGCTTGGCCTTGATCAAGCGCGCGCCGACCTGCGCCATCAGCGGCGGCGGGGCGGCGGGGCCGGCGGCGAGGCCGAGCGCGCCGTCGAGATCACCGTCGTCGAGGGCCAACAGACCGCCGAGGTGCAGCAGGGGCCCCGCCTCGTTGGCCGGCGGCGCGGCGAGCAGCGGGGCCAACAAGGCCCGGGCCTCGGCGGTTCGGCCCGCTTGGCGCAGCGCCAGCGCGTGGTTGTAGGCGGTGGCCGGCCGAGAGCGGGTCAGCTCGGCGCCGCCCTCCCGCCGCCAGGCCTCGGCCCGATCCAGCGCGCCGATCCGCAGCGCGCAGCTCCAGCCGAGGCGGAGCAGCTCTGGGTGCAGGGCCGCGGGCTCGCCCAGGGCGCGCAGGCAACCTTCGGCGTCGCCGGCCGCCTCCCGGGCCGAGGCCCACCGCAGCAGGCCGGGCCCGGCG
>CANHON010000115.1 GCA_947462115.1 Deltaproteobacteria bacterium
CATGGCCGACCTGATGGACGCGGCGGGCCTCGGCTATGTCCGCGACCGCCTGCCGTGGAGCCACGTCTACGATGAGGCCGACGACGCCCAGCTCGGCGACGGCGCCTGGAGCACGCTCGATCGGCACCTCGTGGGCTTCATCGACGCCCTGCCGGCGCTCCGATCGGCGCTCGGCCCCTCGGCCTCGGTGGCCGACGGCCGCGATCTCTACCTCGACGACGCCGGGCTCAGCGGACGGGAGGCCCGCCTCGCGGCCTTCGCCATCGACCAGTGGCTCGTGGAGCTGGAGTACGCCGGGCCGGTCGACCGCGCCTCCTTGGCCTGGGTCAACGAGGAGGGCGCGCTGCGGGGCGGCGATCACCTCCCCGTGGGCGGCTACGCCCCGGCGGTCGCGGCGCTGGCCGACGGCCTGGACCCGCTGCTCGGGCGCGCGGTGGACGCCGTGACCATCGACGAGGACGGCGTCGAGGTGTCGGCCGGCGGCGAGGCCTGGACGGGCACCCACGTCGTGATCACCGTGCCGGTCGGCGTCCTCAAGTCGGGCGCGATCCGGTTCAGCCCGCCGCTCTCCGATGCCAAGACCGCGGCCATCGGGCGGCTGGAGATGGGCAACTTGGAGAAGGTGGTGCTGCGCTGGCGCGCCCCGTGGTGGACCGGCAGCGTCACGGCCGTCTCTGCGGCGGGCGACGGGCGCTTCCCGGAGTTCTACGACATCAGCGAGGTCGCCGGCGGGCCGACCATCGTCGCCCTCTACGGCGGCCGCTACGCCCGGGCCGCCCAGGCCACCCGCAGCGAGGCGGACCTGATCAACGACGCGCTGGACATGCTGGAGGCCGCCACCGGCGAGCGCCCGCCCACGCCCAGCGCCGCCATCGCCACCCGCTGGACCAACGACCCGCTCGCGGGCGGCAGCTACACCGCCCTGACGGTCGGCGCCGGCCGGGACGACATCGACGCGCTGGCCGTGCCCGAGGGCGATCGGCTGCGCTTCGCCGGCGAAGGCACGCTGTTCCGGCACTACGGCAACGTGCACGGCGCCATGCTCTCGGGCATCCGCGAGGCCCACGCGCTCGGCGTGGTGGACATCGAGGTCCCGGGGCTCGAAGGCTGGTAGCCTGCCGGACCGGAGGTGCCCCCTGCCCGCCTGCCCCGCCGCCCGAGGCGCCCGACGCGCCGCCGTCTCTGCGCTCCACTCCGTCTCTGCGCACCCAGGCATCTCTGCGCACCCAGGCGTCTGCGCGCTTCCGGGGCCCGCCGCCCGCGCCGCGGCCCTGACTGAGGTCCTGGCTGCGGCCCTGCTCTGGGTCGGCTGCAGCGGCCCAGACCCCGCCAAAACGCCCCCCGCGGGCGATCTCTCCGGCGAGGACAGCGCCCCGCCCCTCGACAGCGCCCCGCCCGCGCCCGCGCCCTGGCGCAGCGCGCTCTACCCGGAGGACTGGGCGCCCGGCTTCGCGGTGGACGGCTGGGCGATCCAAGACTTCTCCTACGCGGGCTACGGGGCCGGCGAGCGCGCCCCGCCCGACCTTCGGGCGCCCCCCTGGTCGGAGCGCTGGGTGGAGGCCGATGAATTCGGCGCCGATCCCACCGGCGCCCGCGACAGCGCCCCCGGCCTGCGCGCGGCGATCGCGGCGGCCGAGGCCGCGGGCGGCGGCGTGGTGCACCTCGGCGCCGGCACCTACCGCCTGGAGTCGGCCATCGAGCTCCGTCAGTCCGAGCTCTTTCTGTTGGGCGAGGGGCCCGACCAGACCTTCTTGTATTGGGTCGGCGTGCCCGACATGAGCTACCGTGGCCACCTGAGCCTGCTGGGCGCGGCCCGCACCGGCGCCGAGGCACAGCTAAGGGCAGACGGGGCCCCCTTCGAGACCACCCTCCAGATCGATGATCCCAGCGTGTTCGCTGTGGGCGATCAGGTCCAGATCGGCCAGCTCATCAGCGACGACTGGGTGTTGGCGCACGGCATGGACGGCTACTGGGACTTCTCCCGCGGCCAGTGGCGCCCGTTCTACCGGCGCACGGTCACGGCGGTGGACGTCGGGGCCGGCACCCTCACCATCGACGTGCCGCTCCGCTATCCGCTGCTGGTGCGCGATCAGGCCAGCGTCGTCCGTGTCGAAGGCGGGCTGCGGGAGGTGGGCGTGATCGGCCTCGCGCTGAGCGACGCCACTGACTGGGCGAGCGCCTGGGCCAACAACCAGACCCATGTGCTGCGCCTGTTCAACGTCGAGGACGCCATTGTCAGCGATGTTGCTACCTGGTCCAGCCCCGAGGCCCGGGGCCGAGACGGGGCGGCCGCCGGCTACCACCTGCAGTCTTCAGGCGTGCTCGTCGAGGCCAGCCGCCGAGTCACGGTCTCCGACAGCGCCTTCGGCTTCGCCCAGCACCGCGGCGTGGGCGGCAACGGCTACCTGTTCGAGGTGCGCCAGTCCAACGAGGTGCTGTTCTCGAACAACGTCGGCGAGGCCGGTCGACACAACTTTATCCAGAACTGGGACTTCGGCACCAGCGGCTGCGTCTTCTTGCGAAACCGGAGCTTGTCGGCCGAGTCCTTCACATCGGCCACCGATGACCGCGGGCTGCCGGCCGCGTCGGAGACCCACCACGCCCTGGCTACCGCCAACCTGTTCGACAGCAATGAGATCGGAGACGCCTGGAAGACGGTCAACCGCCTCGCCGAGAGCAGCGGCGCGGGGCACACCGCCACCGAGAGCGTCTACTGGAACAACGTGGGCGAGGGCGCGATCACCAGCTTCCAATACGGGCGCGGCTACGTGATCGGCACCACCGGCCTCGCGGTCAACACCGAGGTGCTCGACATCTACGAGAGCCTGGGCACCAGCCCCGAGGACTGGACCGAGGGCCTCGGCGCCGGCGGCACGCTGGAGCCCGCCTCACTCTACGAGGACCAGCGGGCCAGGCGGCTGGGCGCGCGCTGAACACCCTTGGGAACGGGCCTCTCGACGGGCGCCTCCCTCGAGGGCCGGCGGCGGCGGAGGCCCCGCCGATTTCCGCTGATGTCTACTGATCTCCACGGATCACCGCTGAGCCCCGGTGAACTCCCCTGAAATCGACTGAAATCCAGGGGGTCCCCGCAGATCCCCCTAAGCCTGACCGGCGGTCTCCAGGTTCTTCCGTAGCTTGCGAAGCAAACGTTGCTCGTCGGGGGCCGCTGCGGCGAGGCTCATCGCGCGCTTGAAGGCGCGGGAGGCACCGCCCTGATCGCCCCGATCGTGGAGCAGCCAATAGAGCGCGCCCAAGGAGCAGAGCGCCCCCTTGAGATCACCGCGCTTGAGCTGATCCTCCGCGTCCAGCGCCAAGGCGCCCTCGGCGGCCCGCCGCTCCCCATGCCGCACCAGCGCGAAGGCGAAGCCGGCGCCCTCTTGGGGCCAGCCGCGCAGCTCCTCGATCTGCGCCCGCAGCGCCTCCGCGCCCTCGACCTCGTCTTCGTCGAGCAGCATGCGGTGCACCTCTTCGAGCACCTCCAGCCCATCGGCCCGCCGCCGCGCCAGCAGCAGGCCCCAGCCGAGCTTGCCGCCGAGGCCCCGGCGGGTGTCCGGGGTGGCCTCGGGCAGGGCCCAGGCCTCCTCGCGCCAGGCGGTCGCGGCCCGAACGTCCCGGCGGACCTCTTCGAGGTCGGCCATCGCCGCGTAGACCTGCGCCGCGGCCTCGTGATCCGGGCCCTCGGTGAGCCCACAGTAGGCCTTGGCGGCCGTGAGGTAGTGGCGCAGCGCGGCGTCAATGTCGCCCTGCTGGCCCAGTAGGCGCCCGAGCTCACCTGCGGCCCCGGCCACGGCGTCCTGGGCGTTGGCGGCGGTCGCCAAGTTCAGGGCGTCCAAGAAGATCTGCCGGGCCCGGTCGGCTTTTCCGCCCTGCTCGATGAGGCGCCCGAGCTCGACCATCACCTCGGCCTGGGCCCCACGGTCGCCCGCGCGCTCGACCGCGAACAGCGCCCGCTGCAAGGAGTTGGTCGCGCCCATGGGGTCGCCCCGCAGGCTCGCGAGCTCGGCCATCTGCCGGTATGCAGCCGCGATCTGGGCCGGCCCCTCCGCCTGCTTGGCGTAGACCAGCGCGCGCTTGAGCGCCACCTCGGCGAGATCGAGCTCGCCGCGCACCATCGCGATCCGGCCCTCTAGGATCGCCGCGTGCGCTTCGGCCGCCGGGCTCCGCTGCTTGGCCGCCGTGGGGGCCGCATCCAGGGGCGCAGCGCTCGCCCGCTCAGCCCCCTCCGACGCTGCGATCGACGTGCCTGTCGCCGTCTTCGCATCCCCATCGTCGGCGCCCTCGCCCGCACCGCCGGCCGAGGGGGCCGAAGGAGGCGGAGCCGCAGCGGCCACCGGCGCGACCGAACGAGCGACCGAAGGAGCGACCGAAGGAGCGACAGCATGCGGAGTATTGGGCAGCGACAAGGGAGACTCGGCGGTTGAAGATAGTGCCATGTGCGGCATTCTCAGCGTTCCTTCGACAGCTTGGGGCGCGGAGGGAAGCCAGCGGGCCCCCAGGTAGGCAGCGACGCGGACGCTTCACCGACCCGCACCCGAGCATAGCCCACCGCGCGCGCCGATGGCGCACCAATCCTGGCCTGCGCGTCGCCGCGGGCCCGGCCACGCGGCGCCCGGCCCGCGCCGCGGGATGGCCAGGCAACCTATGCAGCGGCCGTGCGGGCCAAGCCAAAGCCCTGGCCAACGGGCGGTAGGGCGCCGCGCGGCAGGCTCCGCCGGTGGCAGCCCGCGGAGCCCCGCGCTACCCTCGCGCCGAGGCCACCCCATGCGCCTCCACCGGAGCGACCGATGGCCGAAGGCAAGTTGGGCGGGTTCACCAAGTTCTTCCTCTACTTGGCCGTGCTCGGCCTCGTCAACCTGCTGTCCTATGTGTTCAACTGGGGCTTCTGGCTCTATTGATGCCGCCGGCCGGTTGGCGCTCCCCCGAGCGGCTGTTTGACCTCGGGCTCGGCGCTTCGGTGCTGGGCTGGGGCATCGCTGCGCTGCTCCGGGCGCCTCCAGACGCCCCCCTCTCGCCCGTGCGCCTCGGCGTGGCCGGGCTGCACCTCACGGTCGCCCTGCTGTTCTGGACGCGGGGCGCTGCCCAAGCCGAGGGCGGGCCCCGGCGGCTCGCGATGGCCCTCCCCTCCTTGGTGGTCAGCGGCGTCGCCTTCCGCGCCGCGCCCCCGCCGGAGGCCTGGCCCTTCTTCATGGGCCTGTTCTTCTTCGCGGCCGCCGCCCTCACCGCCCTGTCCTTGTTGACCTTGGGGCGGTCCTTCTCGGTGCTGCCGGCCCGGCGCCCCCTGGTGGTCCGCGGGCCCTACCGGCTGCTGCGGCACCCCGCCTACGCCGGCGAGCTGCTCCTGCTGCAGACCGTGGGCGCCGCCGCCGGGGAGCCCTGGGTGCAGGTGCTCTGCCTGCTGGTTGCGCCGCTCACCATCCTGCGCATCGAAGCCGAAGAAGAGCTGCTGCGCGTCGATCCCGCGTGGGCCGCCTACGCCGACCGGGTGCGCTGGCGGCTGTGCTGGGGCCTCTACTGAGCCTCGGCCCAGCGCCCGCGCTCAGGGCAGCCGCAGGTCCACCACCGCCACGCCCCGGTCGTCGATGCGGAGGATGAGCTCGTCCTGCCCGTCGCCGTCGAGATCGCCCACCGCGAGCGCCGCGGGCCGGGGCAGGTTCACCGCCACCGCCGGCGCGCCCTCGCCGTCCAAGGCCACCACGCCGCCGTCCCGCCGGCTCACCACCACCCGCCGCGCCCCGCCCGGCCCGAAGCGGCCAGAGACGAGGTCGAAGGTGCCGCGGTCCGCCACCTCGCCGCCAGAGGCCACCCGCGCGGCCCCCGGCAGCTCCAGCACCGCGCGCTCGACGATGCGCTCCCCTTCCCGCACGAGCTCGGCCCGCCGCCCGTCCGTGACGACGAACACGCCCTCCCCGGCGCCATTCTCAGCGATAGACAGGCCCGAGAGCGCCCGCCGCGCCAGCGCGCGGCCCTCGGCGTCGAGCACCACGAGCTCCCGCTGGGTCAACACCCACAGCTCCGGCCCCTGCACCGCGAGCCCGACCAAGGGCCCCGGCAGACCGCGGGTCCAGCGGGCCTGCCCATCTTCGCGGAGCGCGCGCAGGATCGGCGCGCCGCCCGTCGAGCCCACCGGCCCGTCGAACCACACCAGCCCCTCCAGCGGCGGGGTGACCCCCTCCTCCGGCTCGCCCGCCAGGGCGCCGGTCGGCCCCAGCTGAACCAGCGGATAGCCCGGACGCCCGACCGTCAGGCGCCCATCCGCCACCGCAACCCCACTGACCCCAGGCGCCGGGGCGAAGTAACGCAGGCGCGCACCCCCAGGACCCCAAGGCTGCGCGATCACCACCTCTCCGCCGCCCTTGTCGGCCAAGGCCTCTTCGATCGCCGCTTGTACGCCGCGAACGCTCCCAGCGCTGTAGCCGTGGGCCGCGTAGCGCAGCGCGCCGTCTCGGCCGATGACCCGCACCGCCGGGATGCCGCTGATCCCCAAGGCCTCGCTCAGGCCCGGGGGCGCGAGGCCCACCGGCAGCTCGACGCCCATCGCCGCGGCCGCGGCGCCCACCTCTGCGGGGCTCAGCCCCTGATCGACGCTGACCGCCACCACGCTGAGCCCGGCGTTCCGCACCTCCGCCGCCATCTTGGACAGCTCTGGCAGCTCCTCGGCGCAGGGCCCGCACCACGTGGCCCAGAAGGCCAAGACCCTGACCTGCCCGTCGTGCGCCTGGAGGCCCCAGGTGCCGCCGTCCGCCAAGGCCAAGGAAAAAGGCGGCACGGGCGCGACTGAGGCCCGCCACGGCGCTTGCCGCTCCAGCGGGGCCATGCCCAAGGCGGCCACGAGGCCGGCCGACTCCGAGAAGGGCAGCATGGCCCGCAGCCGCTCCGCCGCCGCCTCCCGCTCCCCGGTCGCGGCCAGCGCCTCGACCTCCAGGCCGCGGGCGCGCAGGCTGCTGCTGCCGGTGACCACCGCCCGACCGTCGCCCAGGCGCAGCTCGGGGGGCAGGGTCGCCGCGCGCAGGGCGAGGGCCTCCAGCGCGCCGCTCGGATCCCCCGCCGCCGACAGGGCGTCGGCCACCCGCAGCAGCAGGGTGGGATCGGTGGGCTTGGCCGCCAACAAGGCCCGCGCGGCCGCCAGCGCCACCTGCGGTCGGTTGCGGGCGACGGTCAACGCGCCGCCCACCGCCGCCGCCTCGCCGATGCCGCCGTAGTCGGCCGCCACCAAGGCCTCGGTGGCCTTGCGCGCCTTGCCGGCGCTCTTCTGCCGGAGCGCTGCGCGAAAGTCCTGGACCACCGCCGGCTGTGCCCCCGGGCGCGCGCTGGGTGGCGGGGCGGGCGCGGCCTCGTGCTCGGCGGCGAGGGCCTCCGCCGAGGCCTGGGCCTCGCGGCGCTCCACCGATACCACCCGCGGTTTTGCGTCCAGCGGGCCGCTCAGGCCCAGGCGCACCGTGGTCGCCGGCGGTCCGCGCAGGGCGGCGGCGCGGGCGCTGTCCCCCACGGGCAGCGGAGCGCCGTCCACCGCGTCGATGATCATGCCCACCTGCACGCCCGCGGCCGCGGCGCCCATGCCCGGCTCGACCGCAGTGACCAAAATACCCTCAGGGACGCCAATGTAGCGAAGCCCCAAGCGGCCCATCGGCGGAGAGGCCGGGGCCTCGGCCGCGCGCGCCTCTGCCCCGAGGCCCGCGCCCAGGGCGCCCGCCGCCAGCCCGGCCACCAGACCAGCGACCGGCCCGGCGCACAGCGTCGAAAACAACGCCGCGAACGTGGTCTTGAGCGCGGGCCCAGCCAGGGAATGGCCCGCCGTCCGCACCGCACCGTCTCGCCCTGCGCTCCGCCCCATGCTACCCCCGCGCCACCCCACGATGGCCTCCGCACTTAGCCCGAGCGCGCGCGCCGCGCCGAGCGCCCCGGCGGGCGCCCCCGGAGCTGCCTCATGCTGTTGCTGCTGCTCGCCGCCTGCGGCCCCAAGATGGGCCCGATGTACGCCGCCGAGAAGGCGCTCGCCTTGGCCGATCCGCCGCCGCTGACCGCGCAGTGGCGCCCCGACCTCCAGATCGCCATCGGCGAGGCCCCGCTGGAGCGCGCCGCCCTGGCCGCCATCGACGCCGGCCTGGAGTCGCTCGATCTGGTGCTCAAGGCCACGGTGCTCGGCGGCGAGGTCAGCATCCGGCCGTCGGCCCGGGTCAAAAGCGTGGATCTTCGCGTGCTCCCGGACTGCGAGGGCTGCCTCAGCGCCCGCGCCGAGCTCACTGGCCAGCTCAAATGGGCCCTGGGCCCGCTCAACGGCACCCTGCCCTTCGCCGCCGGCCTCGGCGGGCAGCCCCGCATCCAGCTCGCCCGCCACGACACCGGCTGGTCGGTGTCGATCCGCCTCCAGGCCCTCGACCGCGTCTCGGTGCAGGTGGCCAGCCTGCGCGAGCTGGACGTCGGGCCGCTGCTTCAGGGCTGGGTCAAGCGCGGCTTGGAGAAGACGCCGCCCATCGCGCTCGGCGACATCGGCGCCGAAGGTCTGCCGCTGCGGGCCATGCGCCTCGGCGGCGGCCCCGGCGCGCTGCAGCTCGAGGCCCTCACCGACGTCCCGTCCCCCGGCGCCCTCCCGGTGAGCCACGGCGCCCCCGAGGGCGAGGCCGACTGGGAGGTGCGGGTCGCCGAGCAGACCGTGCTCAGCATGGCCCGAAGGGAGGCCTTCAAGGCCGGTCCTCAGCAGCTCGGCCTCGCCGTTGATCCGCGCGCCCTGCGGTTCAACGGCGGCGACTTCGACCTCGACCTGCGCCTGTGGCACCTCAGCGGCCTCGGCTGGTGGCGCGACTACACCATCCACGGCGAGCTGGTGATGCGCGGCGAAGATCTCGTGCTGCGCGGCACTGGCGCTGATGAGGGCGAGCACAGCCCCGGCGCCGCCTTGGCCAACCCCTTGGTGGCGCTGGCCGACGGCCTGCTGCTCGACACCGTCACCAAGCAGCTCGAGCAGGCCCTCCCCACCAGCCAAAAGGCCGACGCCGGGGGCTTTGTGCTCGACGCCGCCGCGACCCGGGCCTGGGGCGAGGCCGGGGCGCTGCACCTCGGGGGCCGCTTCGACCTGCTCCGCAGCGACAAGCGCCGCTGATCCGGCTCAGGGCGTCAAGCCCTGAGCTTGCTCAGGGCGGGGACCCCTGCGCTTGCTCAGGGCTGGAAGCCCGCGGGGCAGTCGGGCTTGGCGTTGATGCGGAAGTAGCCGAGCTCGTCCGCCCACACCTCGCCCTCGTAGGGCCAGTAGCGCTCGTCCTTGCGCACCTTCTTGGTGCGGGTCACGACCTCGCGCTTCTGCGCCAGCTCGCCGGTGGCCGCCGCTTGGCTGAACAGGCGCTTCTCCATGTCCATCATGTCGAGGCGCGACAGGTCGGCGGCGTCGATCATGCCCTCCAGCTCGTCGGCCATGCGCCCGACCTTGGCTTGGATGCGCTTGCCTTCCGCGTCGATGAGCGCGGCCCGGCGGGCGGCGACGGCGTCGCTGGCCCAGGCCGAGAACGGGTTGGCGGCCACGTTGCGCAGCCGGCCCATCTCGTCCTCGGCGCTCCGCACCGCCGTGAGGCTGTCGCGCAGGCGGTCCTCTTCGACGAAGAAGTAGCTGACCAGCGGGCTCAGCTCGGCCGGCTTGCCCTCGATGAGGGCGGCGTGCCGGTTGAACAGCTCCTCGGGGCCGAGCGCGGCGGTGCCGCGGAGCAGCTCCACCCGCGGCTGGTACTTGCCCTTGAGGGCCTCGATGCCCTTGGTGGCCTCGGGGAACTTGCAGAGCTGGAAGAAGCTGTAGATCCGCAGCAGGTCGGCTTCTGGGGCGTAGAGCTCGTCCATAAAGGCCGTCTGGTGCCCAAAGAGCAGCGACAAGCTGCCGTTGGGGTCGCCGAGGCGGAAGTGCGCCCAGGCCCGCTCAAACTGCGCCTGCGGCCAGGATCGGCTGCCGCGGCTGATCTGCGCGTAGTACTCCATCGCCCGGGGGAAGTTGCCGGCGCCGTAGTAGGCGCGCGCCAGGTTCATCTTCACGAGGTCGTCGAAGCGGCCGCCGCGCTTGTAGGCCATGCCGGCGCCCAAAGCCACCTGAAGCGGCCCCAGCGCGTCATTGTGCCGACCGGACAGCGAGAGGGCCACGCCCTCGAGCGCCTTGGCCTCGGGGAAGAAGGGGTCGGTGGTGGACACCATCTTGAGGCTGGCCAGCGCCAGGGGGTGCTGGCCCCGGTGGGTGGCCTCGCGGGCGGCGAGGTAGGCCATGCGGCTGCGGGTGGCGGCCTCGACCTCCAGCCCGAGGTTCTTGGCGAAGACGGCCTCCAGCACGGCGGTGTCACCGACCTTATCGGCCAGGGTGATCGCCTTGGCGGCGGCGTCGGCGACCAAGGGCGCGTCGGTGCTCAGCGCGCGCTCATAGGCCAGCAAGGCCGAGAACGGTAGGTCGAGGGCCTCCAGCGTGGCGCCGAGCCGGGACCAAGCCTCGGCGTGGTAAGCGGCGTGCTCCGGCTTCTGGGCGATCTCCACGAGCAGGTCGGCGACCTCGGCCTTGCGGCCCTCGCGGAAAGCGGTGTCCACGGCGCCAAAGACGGCGTTGCGGGCCGCCATCATCTGCTCCACCGAGGGGGCAGCGGGCGCCGCCTGGGGCTTGGGCTTGGGCGCGCCGACCGACACGGCCGGGAGCAAGGCCAGGGCCACGATCGGCAGCCAGCGCACGGCCGGCAGCGAGCGGGAGGACGAGGCGCTCAGCGAGCGGGTCGGGCCCATCAGCCCCCCTTCGACAGCCGGCTGTAACCGACGGTCAGCAGCACGTTCTGCTTGAGGAAGGTGCCCTGCGAGTCCTGGGTCTTCACCCGGGTCTGGATCAGCAGGTCGTCGCGGATCTGCACCCGCAGCGCGCTGTTCTCGCTGAGGAAGAACCGCATGCCCAGGCCCACCGAGCCGCCGGGCGAGAAGGCCATCGAGCCGTCGGGCATCATCGCCTTCTCGACCGCCAAAACACCGCCAGCGAGGCCGTAGACGTCGTGGTGGACGACCTTGTTGCCCCGCCAGTTCATCTTGGCGTAGATGGGCGCCCACTGCACATCGGCGGCGATGTCCGCGATGTGGGCGTAGGCGTCCGGCTGAATGCCGTAGGCGTCGCTCTCGAGCTGCTTGTAGGTGAAGTTCTTGAGGCTGTAGCCGCCGTGGGCCGCCACCTCCACCGCCAGCTCCTCCGAGAAGTGCTTGAGGCCGTAGACCCCGAGCAGCGGCGTGGTGGTGTAGCTGTCGAAGGGGGCCCAGCCGAGGTCGGCGCCGAACTCCAGGCGCCCGTCCTTGCTGTAGAGCATCTTCTGCACCACCGAGACGTCGCTCTGCTTGAGCAGGCCCAGGTCCAGCGGGGTCTCCTGGGCGGCGGCGGGGGCGGAGAGGAGGGCCAGCCCGAGCGCACCAGACAGCGCGCCCACGCGGGCGCCACCGCGGCGCAGGTGGGTCAGGAGCTTGGACATCGGTCGGAACCTCTGCAGGGTGCGAGCGCCAGGGGCGCTCATGGAGACAAAAAGCGGCAAAAGGCGGCCGAGGCCGGCGATCCAGCGGCGGCTCAGAAGGGCAGCTCGCGCGGCGCGCCGGTCAGCGGGCGGTAATAAATGTCCACGTCGGCGTTGTAGTCCGGCACGTACTTGCCCCAGAACGTGATGGAGTTCTCGGCGGGATCGTAGCTCCAGCCGGCGCCGTAGGTGGCGTCGGGCTGCCCGGCCTCGCCGCTGAGCACCGGCGACTCCGGCACCACCTCGTCGTTGATCCACACCCGGATCGTGCTCACGTCGGGCACGCTCTGGAGTTGGAAGGCAGTGGTGAGGTTGGCGAGCAGCGCGCCCAGATCGCGCAGGTACTCGTCGAAGGGGCTGACCCGGCAGCTCTCGCCCTCGCCCTGCGCCACGCTCCGGTAGAAGCCCCCGGAGCTCTCCGTCACGCTCATCAGGCGCTCCAGAGAGTAGGTGGGGATGGAGGTCGAGGGGCAGATCACCGCGCCGGTGGTCTCGTC
>CANHON010000116.1 GCA_947462115.1 Deltaproteobacteria bacterium
CCCTCAAGATCGCCCGCTACGACGGCTACACCTTCCTGCTCGACCAGCAGCGCTGATCGAGCCGATCCGCAGCGCGGCGTCGGGCCCCGGCTCGGCGCCGCGTCGGCGTGTTTGGGCCATCGGCCAGCGGAGCCGCGCGCCCTGGCTCAGAGGTGGACGGTCCCGCCCGTGAAAACGGCCCCCGGCGCGACGTTCTCCCAACAGACCCACAGGTCTTCGAGGGGGAGGTCGAGGGCGGCAGCGGCGGCCTCCGCGGCGCTCTGCAGACAAGCGGCGACCGCGGTGGTGGACCGCCCCGGCCGCGAACGGATCACGATCGCCGGACCGTGGCCCTCGTAGGCCTGCGGTCGCTCGCCGATGTGCATGGCGGCGACCTCGATCCAGTGGACCCACACGGTGTCGGGAGGGCAGCCGATCGCGCCGGAGACAGCGTGCACCAGGGCGCTCAGGCAAACATCCACCCGCTCGGGCTCGGGCGGCCTCATCGCGTAGACGAACACGACCGGCATGCTTCCTCCGGGCTCAAGGCGGGGGACAGGGCGAGGGCGCACCCCCTATCCGCTCGGCGCGCGCGGCCGGCCGACCCGGGGCCCGCCCCAGGGCCGGGCGATGACTCAGGGCAGGGCAACCAAGGCGAGGTTCTCGCCAAAGCGCAGGTTGTCCGCGCCTTCGGTGCCGAGGGCCCCGCTGTCGTCCACCGCTTGAAAATCGCCGATCAGCATGAGCTCGCCGCCCCGACCCGGACGGGCCCAGGCGCCGAAGGGGCGCTCGGCGGTGTCGAGCACCAAGACCTGCCCAGCGCCCCCCTGGACGTAGCAGGGCTCGCGAAAGCGCACGAGCGCGACGCCTTCAGCGACCGGGTGATCCCCGAAGGCGGTGGCGTCCACCACACGGTTGGTGTCGGCGGCCTCGCCCGTAAACGCGAGATCGACCTCCAGCGCGTCAATCAGCGCCTGAGCGGCCTCGGTTCGGCAGGCGGAGCGCTCCCCCCAGAGCACCACCCGCGTTCCCGTCGCCATGACCGCCTGCAGGGCCGCGACCTGCTCGGCCGAGAAGCGCGCGGAGGGGTCCCGGTGCCCCGGCGCGAGCAGGTTGATCAAGCGGTAAGGCGCGAGATCATCGGGCCACACGTCGGTCTCGTCGGAGCTGTAGCCGAAGCGCTCCCAGAGCTGCGCGCCGAGGGCCCCAAAGGAGCCCTCTCCGCTGCTGCGCGGCGAGAACCCGCCTTCGCCCCGGTAGAACAGCACCCGCAAGCCCGCAGGGGCCACCAGCGGCCCGCCCGCCCCACCCTCGCCGTCGGACCCGCTGCCCGGGTCGGCGCTGTCGGGCCCGGCGCCCTCGCCCTCGGCCACCGGCCCGCCTTTGCCTGCGCCGGCGACGTCCCCACAGCCGAGCATCAGCGCACAGAACAGCGTGAGGGAGGCGCTTCTCATAGGGGGTCGGAGGGAGCGACGCGGTCGGGGGAAGCGCCCTCCGGCAAGGCGTAGGCCGCCCAGTCCACCGGGCGCCCGCCGGCGGCGCGGGCCAGAACCGCCCGAAGCGCCCCCTCGTGGAGCTCCACGACCCGGGCGGCGTCGGCGAAGCGGAGCACGGGGCCCGCGGGACCTTGGCCGCGCCCGCCCACGAAGCTGAAGCCGGCGGCGCTGGCCAGGGCGCTGAGCTGCGCGACCGCGGGCTCGGCGGCGGGGGCCCCACCGAGGCTCCGCCAAGCGCTGAGCGCCGCGTCGGTGGGGATCGGGAGCTCGGGCATGCACACCTCGCGCCCAGTCTACCCGAGCGGGGCCGCGGGGCGCCCGCGGGGTCGGCGGCTTAGGGCAGGGCAGAGGAGCCCCGCCATGTCCACCCATCGCGCCCAGGGTCGAGCGGACCTGCTCGTCAGCGGGCTGTCCACCCTCTACACGCTCGCCCCCGACGGCCCGGGGGCGGCGGACGAGCTGGGCCGCGCCGAGGGCCAGAGCGTGGCCTTTCGGGACGGTGCGCTGTGGTGGATCGGCCCCCAAGCCCACGAGCCGGAGGCCGACGAGATCATCGACGGTGACGGACTCATCGGGCTGCCTGGCCTGGTGGACCCCCACACCCACGCGGTCTGGGCCGGGAGCCGCGCCGCCGAGTTCGCCCGGCGGCTGGCCGGCGTTCCCTACAGCCAGATCTTGGAGGAGGGCGGCGGCATCCTGTCCACCGTGGCGGCGACCCGGCGGGCCGATCGGGGCGCCCTCGCCGAGGACGCCCGCGCCCGCCTCGTGGGCCTGCGCAGCCACGGGATCACCACCGTCGAGGTCAAAAGCGGCTACGGCCTGCGCCCCGACGCGGAGCTGCGCTGCTTGCGGGCCGCCGCGGACTGTAACGACACGGTGCGGGTGGTTCCGACCTTCCTCGGCGCCCACACCGTGCCTGCAGAGTGGCGGCACCAGCGCGACCGCTACGTCCGTCAGATCATCGAGGAGCAGCTCCCCTTGGTCGCCCCGCACGCGGACTTCATCGACGTCTACTGCGACCGGGGCGCCTTTTCGCTCGACGAGGCGGTGGCCATCCTCCAAGCCGGGCGCGCGATGGGCCTCCGGATCAAGGCGCACGCCGAGCAGGTCTGCCACACCGGCATCGCGGCGGCGGCGGCGGCGCTCGGGGCCGTGAGCGTGGAGCACCTCGAGCGCATCGACGAGGCGGGCATCGCCGCGCTGGCCGCCCACGGCACGGTGGCGGTGCTGCTGCCGGGCGCCCAGCTCTACCTGCGCGACCCGGCCCCGCCCGTCGCTGCCTTGCGGTCGGCTGGCGTTGTTTTGGCGCTGGGCACCGATCTGAACCCCGGCTCGAGCCCGGTGCACGACCCCTGGGCCGTGGCCACCTTGGCGACCTTGATCCAGGGCTTCACCATCCCGGAGGCGGTGCGGGGGATCACGCGCAGCGCGGGCGCCGCCCTGGCCCGGCCCGAGCTCGGCTGGCTGGGGGTCGGGAGCGCGGCCGACATGGCGATCTTCGCGCCGCCGCCCGGCGAGCCGCCGGAGGTGGAGTCCTTGGTGCAGCACCTCGGGGCGCACCGGGCCCTCTACGTGATCCGAGACGGGACCCTGGTGGTCGGATGAACGAGAGCAGCCTACAGCCGATTATTTTCGAGGACGGCCTGCTCCGGCTCCTCGATCAGCGGGCGCTCCCCGGCGCGCTCCACTGGATCGCGTGCCGCAGCGCCGAGCAGACCGCGACCGCCATCACCGACATGGTGGTGCGCGGGGCCCCGGCCATCGGGATCGCCGCGGCCTACGGGCTCGCCCTGACCGTGTGGAGCGGGGAAGACCGGGACAGCGCCGAGCGGCGCCTGCGCCTGAGCCGCCCCACCGCCGTCAACCTCGGCGCCAGCCTCGATCGCCTGCGCGGGCTGCCCACCGATGCGCTGCCGACGGCCGCCCGCGCCCTGCACGCCGAGGATCTGCAGATCAACCTGGCGCTCGGCGCAGCGGGCGCCCCGCTGCTCAGCGGCGGCGTGCTCACCGTCTGCAATACCGGCGCGCTGGCCACCGGCGGGCACGGCACCGCGCTCGGCGTGGTGCGCAGCGCCCGGGCGGCGGGCCAAGCGGTGCACGTCTACGCGCTGGAGACCCGCCCCTACCTTCAAGGCGCGCGGCTGACCGCCTTTGAGTGCGCGCAGGACGGCATCCCCCACACCTTGCTCACCGACGGGATGGCCGGCGCGCTGATGGCCAGCGGCCGCGTGCAGCAGGTGATCGTCGGCTGCGATCGGGTGGCGGCCAACGGCGACACCGCCAACAAGATCGGCACCTACGGCCTCGCGGTGCTCGCGCGGGCCCACGGCCTGCCGTTCTATGTCGCGATGCCGACGAGCACGCTCGATCGGGCCTGCCCCTCGGGCGAGGCCATCCCCATCGAGGCGCGACCAGACGACGAGCTCCGGCGGATCGGCGGGCAGCTCATCTGCCCGGCGCACAGCCCGGTCTGGAACCCCTCCTTCGATCGGACGCCGGCGGGATTGATCACGGCATGGGTGACCGAGCGCGGCGTCTGGCGGTTACCCTTCCCGAGCGACCCCGCAGCCTAAGCGCCGCCCCTCCCTGCAGACCTCCGACGCGAGGACCCTTTGATGCACGCACCCCACCTCAGCGCCACCCTCGCCTGGATGCCCGGCCCCTGGGAGCTGGTCCTCATCCTCACGATCATCTTGATCTTCTTCGGCGTCGGCAAGCTGCCCCGGGTCCTCTCGCAGATGGGCAAGGGCGTGAAGGCCTTCAAGCAGGGCATGAGCGAGGGCGACGACGACGCCGTGGCCGAGCTCGAAGAGGCGCCGGCCGCCCCCAAGCGCCGCGCCCGCCAGGCCACCACCGAGGCCGAAGAGGTCTGAGCCCCCGGCCTGCCTTTAGGGCAGGTCCAGCTCCTCCACCCCGGCCGGCGGAGGCGCGGGCGCAGGCGGCTCCGTCGGGGCGCCCTCGCTGGCCGCCGCCAAGGCCAAGGCCAGCTCCTCGGCGGTCGGCGCTTCGCCGAGCAGCGCGCCCGGCGACTGGGCCTGCCCGTCCGACCGCATGCGCAGGAGCGCGCGCGCTTCGGGCGCCAGCGCCGACACCAGCGCGCCCGACTCCATCACGTGGCGCAGGTCCTGCACCAGCAAGGTGGGGAGCAGCCGCCGGGCGATCACCAGCGGCGTGTGTGGGTTGCAGCACAGGGCCTTCCGCACCGCGGGCCGGCCCGACCAGCGCGGGTGACGGGCGACCACCTGGAGCACCTCGGCGGTGGTGGGCCGCAGGGCGGCGATCCGCACGACGTCGCGCTCGATGATGCGCGGGTTGTCCAGCAGCACCGCAATGACGCGCCAGTCGCGATCGTGGAGGAGACGGTCGAGGCGAAATCGATCGTGGGCGCGGGCGGCGGCCCGGCGCACCCCGAGCGGCAGGTCGAGGTGCTGGTTGTCGCGGGCCTCGGCCGCCCGATCGAGCTCGACCAGGGCGCCGCGCACGAGCCGACCGACCTCCGGCGCGCCGACCGACTCCGCCAGCGCCGCGGCCGCGCTGGCCTGCGCCGGGTCCAGCCGCGCATAGGCGACCGGCTCGACGGCGAGCTGCTGCAGAACGAGCTGAGCGGCGCCGTTGCCGTCTCGGCTTCGCTCCAGCAACAGCAGCAGGCCGGCGACGAGGGGGGCGGGCTCCAGGCGGAGCAGCCACTCCGCGCACACGGCGCGCCGCATGGCGCCCTCCCGCAGGCCCAAAAGGCGGCGCTCCAGGCCAGCGAGGTCCGCCACAATACCGTCGTAGACGACCACCCCGACGAGCTCACGCGCGAGGGCAGCGGCGGGGCGCGCAGCGGGAGAATGGGGCATAGTCACCTCGCAAGCCGACCCCTGGCCCCTATCCTGCGCGCGGCCCCCGCCGCTCCGGAGCGCCCATGACCGCGCGGCCCGCCGATGCGCCCCGCCCCTCTCGCCCGCGGTGGATCGCTGCGATCGCCGCCCTAATCGTGATCTTCGCGGTCAGCGCCGCGGGCTGGTGGGCCACCCAAGCCGAGCCGCCGCCCGACGCCCCGCCGGACCGCGATGAGACCGAGGAGCAGATGCGCGAGATCGGCTACGTGCAATGAGCGGGGCGCGAGCGACCCGACCCCGGAGCTCCTCGGTCGTGTGGATCTCCGTCGCGCTCCTGACGCTGGCGCTCGGGGTCTACGCGGTGGCCATCGAGCCCCGCCGGCTGGTCGTCACCCGCACCGTGGTGCCGGTGCCGGGACTTCAGCAGCCGCTGACCGCCCTCCTCATCGGCGATCCCCAGCCCTTGTGGCCCTGGTGGAGCCCGGCCCGCATGCGCGAGACCATGGCGGTGGGCCAGGCCCTGCAGCCCGACGTGGTGTTCTTTGTCGGCGATTATGCCTATGAGAACAAGACCTTGCGATCCTATGGGATCCGCGAGCCCTTCTTCATCGAGCCCGCCACCACCGTCGCGGCCATGGCCCAGCTTCAAGCCCCGATGGGGGTCTACGCGGTGATGGGCAACCACGACTGGTGGTGGGATGGGCCCGAGATGATCCGCTTGCTCGGGGAGACGCACATCCAGCTGCTGATGGACGAGGCGGTGCTCGCCGAGGGCCCCAAGGGCGCGCTGTGGGTGGTGGGCCTCGAAGACATGGCCACGCCCCGCAAGGTCGACCTCCAGCGCGCCTTCGCCGCGGTCGATGGGCGGGCGCCGATCGTCACCCTGAGCCACTCCCCCGACATCTTCTGGGCGCTGCCCGACCGCGCCGCCCTGCTGCTCGCGGGCCACACCCACGGCGGGCAGGTCTGGCTGCCCTTCTTCGGCCGGCCCATCGTCCCCATCGCCGACCGTCGCTTCGCCTACGGCCACGTGCGCGCCGATGGGCGCCAGGCGGTGGTCACCGCTGGCCTCGGCATGAGCATCCTGCCGGTGCGCTTCATGACCCCGCCCGAGCTGAGCCTGCTCACCCTGGTGCCAGCACCGCAAGAATAGCGTGAGTCAAGCTATTCGGACGCAGCCTTGGCCGCAGCGGCCCGCCGGCGCTGGTGCCCGACCACCACCACCTCGGCGCCCAGCAGCACGCTCAAGGCCGAGTAGTAGAGCCACAGCAGCAGCACCACCAGCGAGCCCGACGCCCCGTAGGCGCTGCCCGGGTCGGCCTTGGCCAAGTAGAGCCCGATGCCGTGCCGCCCCAAGGTGAACAAGGCCGCCGCCGCCGCCGCGCCGCGCAGCACGTCCACGAGGCCCGCCCGGTGCCGGGGGAGCAGCTGGTAGATCGCCGCGTAGCCGAGGGCGAGCACCAGGAAGCTCGACACGTCGCTCAGGCCATAGATCAAGAAGGCGGGGGCGTGCACCCAGCCCTCGGACCAGCGCAAAAGGCCGCTGAGCACGCCGTTGACCGCGGCGGACAGCCCCATCAGCAGGCCCATGCCGAGCACCAGCGAGAAGGCGAGCACCCGCTGGCGCAGCGCGCCCACGAGGGCCCTCCCCTCCACCACCACCTCGAAGATGTCGTCCAGCGCCACCTGAAGCTGCGCGAAGGCCCGGGTGCTCGACCAGACCAAGGCGAGCAGGCCGAGCGCCGCAGCCGTCAGCTCGGCCTGCGGGCGGTGGGCCTGCTGCACCAAGCCGAGCACCGTCGAGGCGGTGGCCGGGCCGAGGAGCTGGCCGAGCTGCAGCTCCAGCTCACCCTGGGCGGTGGACTCGCCGACCACAAAGCCCACGAGGCTGGTGGCGATGAGCAGCACCGGCGCCACCGAGAACAGCGCGTAGAAGGCCATCGCGGCGCCCATGCGCTCGCAGTCGTGGCGCTTCCAGCCGGCCCAGACCTCCGAGAGGAAGCCGAGCAGCGCGCGCAGCGCCGGGGTGAGCCCGGTCAAGCCGGCCTCAGGCGATGCGGTGCGCGAGCACACCGCCGCGCAGCTTCGGCTCAAACCAGGTGGACTTGGGCGGCATCAAGGCGTCGGCGTCGGCCACCGCGAACAGCTGATCGAGGCCCGTGGGGAACAGGTGGAAGGCCACGGCGGCGTCGCCGGCGTCCACCGAGGCCTGGAGGGACCGCCAGCCGCGCACCCCGCCCACGAACTGGATGCGGGTGTCGGTGCGGGGGTTGGCGATGCCGAGCAGGGGCCCGAGCACGCGATCCTGCAGCACGGCCACGTCCAAGGAGCCCACGGGGTCGCCCTCGGGCACCACGCCGGGCTTGGGCGCGAGGCCCCACCACTGACCCTCGAGGTACATGGTGAGGAGGCCGCGGGCCGCGGGCTCCGGGTCGACGCCGGGGGTGAGCGTGAAGTGGGCGCCGATGGCGGCGCGCAGGGCCTCGGGGCTGTGCCCGCCGAGGTCCGCCACCAAGCGGTTGTAGGCCAAGATCTCGAGCTGGCTGTCGGGGAAGATCCCGGCCAAGAACCAAGCGCTGGTCCCGGCGCCGCCGCGGGCCCGGTTGACCCGGCTGGCCGCTGCGGAGCGGTGGTGGCCGTCCGCCACGTAGAGGGCCGGCAGCTTCGCGACCTCCGCGGTGATCTCCGCGATGAGCGCCGGCTCGTCGATGACGGTGAGCGCGTGGGTCACGCCGTCGTCGGTGGCGGCCTCCCAGGCGGGCGACGCGGCGTTGGCCTTGGCGAGGGCAGCGCGCAGCGCGTCATTGTTGTCGCGGTAGGCCAGGAAGACCAGCCCCGTCTGCACATCGGTGGCCTCGATGTGATCGACGCGGTCCTGCTCCTTGTCGGGCCGGGTGAGCTCGTGGCGCTTGATGAGGCCGGTGTCGTACTCCTCGACGCTGCAGACGGCCATCAGCGCCGTCTGGGTGCGGCCGCGCCAGGACTGGCGGTAGAGGTAGTAGCAGGGCGCCGCGTCCTGAATGACGAGCCCGTCGGCGATCATCTGCGCGAGGTGGGCCCGCGCGGCGGCGTAGACCTCGGGCGCGTGCTCATCGACCTCGGGCGCCACCGCGGCGTCGGGGCGGGTGACCTGGAGGAAGGAGCGCGGGTTCTTGGCCAGGATGGCCCGGGCCTCGGCGCGGTTGAGCACATCGTAGGGCGGCGCGATCACCTCGCCGGCGACGGCATCTGCAGGACGGAGGCCAGGGAAGGGGCGAACGTTGGCCATCGGGGGCTCCAGGGCAGCGGGGTGGGCTGGCTAACCCGGCCCCGGGCTGCCCACCCGCCCAGCGCCGGCCCCACGGGGTTAGACCGCGGCGAGGGAGGCCCGCGAACCATGGCCCAGCTTGGAGAGCTCCTTTCCCGCCTCGTGGGCCCCAGCGGTACCCGCGGCCTGTCGGGCGACGCCGACCGCGTGCTGCCGCCCGAGGCCCGCTTCGCCTTCTACAATGATCGGCTGCGGCGCCACCGCACCACCGACGACTTCGTGGCCGAGCCCGAGCGCCTGTGGCGGACCTCGAGCTTCTTGTCGCGCCGCGGCGGCCTCGAGGCGCACCTGCTCGCCAACATCGGCGACGGCTTGGCCCGCTGGTCCGATATTTTGGTGATCGTGAACGCCGCCGACTGGGGGCGCAGCCTCGGCCGCCTCGACCAGCCGTGGACCGAGCAGGTGGCCGCCCACCTCCGCGCCCGCTTCGAGCGGTTCTCGGTCGAAAATGACATGCACCGCGTCTTTCCCCAGCGGCCGATGGGGGTGCGCGCGGTGATGGACGGCGGGGCCGAGCTGCGCGGCGGCCGCCTCGGGCTGGAGCCGGGCGAGTTCGTGACCGGCCTGCTCACCAATTTCTACGGCGGGGTCTCGGCCGCCACCCGCCCCGTGGTGGCCGTGCACGTGCACATCCCCGGCGCCTGGGAGGGCTACCGCGAGGTGGGCCGCCTCTACAGCGACCAGGTGCTGTTCACCCTCGGGAGCCACTGGCTCGACAACTTCCAGCACCCGCGCCTGGAGATGCCGGCCCTCTACCGGCTGCAGCAGCTCAGCGACGGCAGCTTCGTCCACCTCGTCAGCCCCGACATTGACGACGCCGTGCGGGTCGTACGCGAGCGCGGCGATGGCCCGGCGGTGCTCACCTTGCAGCGAAAGGGCGGCGAGGCGCTGGCCCACCTCGTGCTCGCCGAGGTCGATCCGATCCGCGACCCGATCTTTATGGAGGACACGCAGAGCCTCGGCGGGGCGCACATCCCGCTGATGGCCAGCCCCACCCTGGTGGGCCCGGTGCGGGCGCCCCAGATGTCGGGCGGCCTCCACAGCCGAACGGTGGTGCCGGTCGAGGTCGAAGAGCGCCTGCTCACCCTGCACGAGCGGGGCGTGCTGCTGCAGAAGGTGCACTTCTCCCGCTTCATGCAGGGCTATGACGTCTACCTGGGCCGGGACGGCGAGATCGGCACCTCGATGCGGGACCCGGCCGCGACCGTCGCCGTCCGCGGGGCCGAGGTCCTGCTGCGCATCCACCACGGAGATGTGCGCCTGGACGGTGATCCCGTGCCGCCCGGCGCCGCGATCCAAATGCACGGCGACCACCGCATCGCGGTCGGCAGCCACACCTTGGCCTGGCGCGACCTCTCCGCGGAGAAGGCCGATGGCTGGCCGTACCTCGCCGAGCTCCGTCGGCCGGGAGCCACGCTGCACCTCGTGTTTGGCGCCCGCCACAAGATCGGGCGGGAGCCGCGCTGCGCGGTGCGGCTGCCGGATGAGCCCCACAACGCCAACCTCGCCTGGCGCTCCGACCTGCCCGCCGGCGACACCATCCGCTCCCGCAACGGCGACATCCCAAAATCCCGCTTCTACCTTGACTCCATCATGGTGGCCTCCCAGCACGCCGAGATCGACCTGAGCCGGGAGCCGGTGCTCTTTGGGCTCGCCCGCGACTGCTACACCTACGTGCGCCGCCGGGGCGCGCTGCTGCCCCTGCTGCCGACGCGGGCCACCCCGGGCGAGGCCACGCCGCCCAACATCGACCTGCAGCCCGAAGATGAGCTGCTCATCGGCAATTGCGTCTTCGAGCTCTCCTACCCCCCGAGCTCCGGCCTGTCGCAGGACCTCGAGCTCGACGGGGACTGCGCGCCCCCGCTCACCGCCGCGCTGCTGGCGGCGGCGATGGACGAGCTCGACCCCGCGGAGCTCGACGCCTACCTCCCGCTGGCCCTGCCCAAGCTCGGGCGGGCGCCCGCCGCCGAAGACGCGCCCACCGCCCGCGGCCTCGGCGAGCGCGGACCGGCGCCGGCCCGGCTCCGCTTGCCCGAGGCGGCGGTGGAGGCCCCGCCCCGCGTCGGCCCCTCGCCCCTCATGCTGCTCGATGACACCCAGCTCGACGCCCGGAGCACGCCCATCCCCGCGCCCGGTCGCGGCGCACCAGCCGACGAGTTTGCTGATGATGGCTCCGTGGACGGCATTCTGGAGCAGACCATCCGGCGCAGCACCGACGAGGCCGACCTGCCGATCGGGCAGCCGCCGCCGGTGCGCGCGGTCCTCTCCGATCAGCTGGCGGGCGACGACAGCCTGCTGCACCCGAGCGCGGCGATGGCCGACCCCTCGGCCCTGCCCGAGCCGCCGCCCCCGCCGGCCGCCGCGGAGCTGCCGCGCGATCCCCACGCCCTGCCCGCCGCGCCCCCGACGCCGGGCGGCGTGGTGGTCGTGGACGAGCGGGAGTGGCAGCTGGAGCTGGCCCGCCCCGCCCGCCTGCGGGTGGTGGGCTGGATGGTGTCGCGCGAGGTGCTGGTCGGCAACCACGAGGGCGCTGACGTCATTTTGCCGGAGAACCGCGCCGAGCCCCAGCAGGTGTTCAGCCCGGTGGACTACTTCCGGCTGCGCGCCCGCGGGCGCTCCGGCCGGGCCCAGCTGCTGAGCCACGGCGAGGCCGCGCTCTACGACGGCGCCGAGCGGGTCGATCAGACCACCCGCGTCGAAGAGGCCCGCTTTGAGGTGCTGCGCCGCGACCCCTTCGGCCAGGAAGACTTCCGGGTGGTGATGCGCTTGGTCGAGGACCCCGGCCTGCCGGACCCCCGCGCGCTGCTGCTGTCGGTGGACGACCGCGATCGCATGGTGGGCGCCCTCCTCACCTTCGGCCTGCCGCTGCGCACCCCCCGCGCCCTGCGGATCGCCGGGGTCAGCTTCACCGCCGCGTGGGACGGCGAGGGCCTGCGCATGTCGGGCTACCTTCACGACTACGCCCTGCCCGACGGTCGTTTCAAGCCGCTGTTCGTGCGCCAAGGCGGCCGCCCCTTCCGCACCCTGCCCGAGGACGGCGCGCCGGTGCGGCTGCTGCCCGGCGATCGCCTGCTGCTCGGCGCGACGGTCGTGGCCCTGTTCGCAGACCCCGGCCCCGCGGCATGACCGGCGCCCCCGCCGCCCGGGACCGCCTCACGGTGGGGCTCGCCTGCGGGCGCGGGGTGGGCCCCGACCGCGGCGGGCGGGCGCGCAACGAGGACAACTACCTGATCGCCCAGGATGGTCGGGTGCGCTTCTTGGAGGGCGGCAGCGAGCGGCGGCAGCTCGGACCCGGCGTGGGCCTGCTCGCGGCGGTCGCCGACGGCATGGGCGGGCACGACAAC
>CANHON010000117.1 GCA_947462115.1 Deltaproteobacteria bacterium
ATCACCGTGCCGTCGCGGTCTTTGAACCAGATGCCCTCGATGCCCTCGAGGCTGGCGTTGCGGGTCCAGGCCTCGACCAGCTCGACGAAGGCGTCGTCGCCGTCGCCGGTGCAGATGGCGTCGACCCCCTGCAGCCCGATGGCGTACTCGGCGAACATGATCGGGTGCGGGCCGCCGAGCACGATGCGCGCGTTGGGGTTGCGCTTGCGCACGGCGTTGATGGCGAGCTGTACGTCCGGCAGCGAGTGCGTGTAGGCCGAGATCCCCACCACGTCGAGATCGTAGCGGCTCAGGCCCCGCTCGAACTCGGGGTGGTCCATGTCATCGACGATGGCGTCGTAGATCTCGCAGCGGTGGCTGGTGCGCTTCTCGATGCTGGCCTGCAGGTACATGAGGCCGAGCGGCGGAAAGCAGTAGACGCCATAGGCCATGCTCTCGGCGATGCCCGCCCAGACGCGCCGCTTCTCCGGCGGGTTGATGAGGGTCACGCTCATGGGGCCTCCTTCGCTAAAGACTCGCTCCGCCTATCGCGATCAGGGCCGCGGACCACCCGCGGCGCCCACGCCGAGCGCTTCGTCCAGGCGGTCAAACAGCGCGGCCTCGCGACCCGCCTTGACTTGGTCGCGGCTGCCTTGGATCCAATCCCACTGGTCGGCGCTCAGCGTGCGCCCGAGCCGCGCGCCCGCCCGCATCAAGGCCACGTTGAGGTGGTGCCGCCGGCCCCGGGCGTCGAGCAGGGCCTCGCGCTGGGCCCGCACCTCGGCCATCAAGGGCCGAAGCTCGGCGGCCCGATCGGCGGAGATCGGCCGCTGCAGGAGCTCCTCGGCCATCGCCGCCGCCTCCATGCCGCCCCGGCCCGCCGGCTGCCCGCGCGTCGCCCGCTGCTCGCGCTCCAAGGACAGGCTGGCGGGCACGAAGACCGGCAGCACCTCGAGGCCCGAGCGCGGCGTCCACAGGCGCAGCCCTATGTGGAGAAGGACGCTGAGCACGCCAATCAGCGCGAGGTGCTTGGGGTTTGGGCTCGCGCTCATCGGGGGGCGCCCGGGCCCACCGGCGGGGCCTCGGCGCCGAGCGCGCGGCGGGCGGCGTCCATCGCGTGGTCGAGCGCCCGCTCGCGGTCCAAGATCTCGGTCTGGACCGCCACCATCGCCGCGTGATCGGCCCGCAGCTCGCCCAGCTGCTCCGCCAGCTCGGCCCGCTGCCCACCGCTGAGCGGCAGGCCGGCCGCCTCCAAGCCGTTGATCCCATCCACAAGATCGGTGAGGGACAGGGTGCTGCCCATCCAGGCATAGCCGCGCTGGATGTCGCGGGCGTCGATGGGGCCGCGCAGCTCGGCGGCGAGGGCTGCGGCGTCGGTGGCCCCGAGGGGCGCCGCGCCCGGCACCACCTCGACATAGGGCGTCAGCACGTAGGTCTCCGGCGCCGCTTCGGCGCGCGCCCAGGCCGCGAGGCCGAGGTGGGCCAGCGCGCAGGCCAGCAGCAGCCAGGTCCAAACCCCGCTGGCCCCGCTGCCCCCGCTGGCCCCGCGGGCTTCGCTCACCCGTAGATCCGGCCGAAGTGCTGCGTCGCTTGGGTGCGCCACCACGGCCACTGGTGCGCCGAGTCGCGGCCCCAGATGTCGGTCTCGCTGGGAATACCCTTCGCGCGCAGCACTTGGCCGAGCGCGATGGTCTCCTCGATGCAGCCCTCCTCGTAGGCGCCTTGGCCGCAGACCAAGGTGAGGTGGGTGTTGGCGCGCACCCGGTCGAGCTGCTCGCCGTGCAAGTTGGGCACAAAGGCCAGGGGGTTGTTGAGGTAGACCCCGAGGCTGTCGTAGCCGTCGGTGAACTGCCGGGCGTCGTAGCGGCCGGAGAAGCAGAAGGCCCGGCGGAAGATCTCAGGGTTTTTCAACGCGAACAGCGCCGCGTACATGCCGCCGAGGCTGGTGCCGGCGATGGCGAGCGGGTGGTGGGGGCTCTTGCAGTCGGCCCGCACCCAAGGCACCAGCGTCTCGACCACAAAGCGCTCATAGCGGGCGTGTTGGGCGAGGCGCCACTCTGGCTCGGTCTCCCGCCGGGTCCAGGCCTCGGCGACGTTGGACTCCACGCAGTAGAGCTTGATCTTGCCGGCGCGCAACAGGGGCTCCAGCGCGTCGATCATGCCCTGCGACTGCCACTCGTGCGCCATGCCGGCGGCCGAGGGCATTACGACGATGGGCTGGCCGAACCAACCGTAGGTCCACAGGTGGACGGGGCGCCCGAGCTCGGGGCTGGGGATGGTCAGGTGTCGGCCTTGCATGCGGTCCTCCGAGGGCCCCGCGAATTACCCCGCTGAGGGCGCCTTTGCACGGCGCGCGGCCCCTGTTCCCGAGGACACCATGCCTGCCACCTTGATCGTGATCGGCCCCTCCCACTACTGCGAGAAGGTCGCCTGGGCGCTGGAGCTCGCCGGGATTGACTACCAGCGCGAGATCCACGCGCCGGCCTTTCATGTGCCGCCGGTGAAGCGGGCGGGCGGCACCAAGACCACCCCGGTGCTCGCCGTTCAAGATGGCGATCAGCGCGTCGTCCTCGACGACTCTACCTTGATCTTCCGGTGGATCCAGCAGCAGCCCGGCGCCCGCTTCCGCCCCTACCTCGACGAGGACAGCGCCGAGGCGCTCGCGCTCGAGGAGCGCTTCGACCTCGACCTCGGCCCCGCCACCCGCCGCGTGGCCTATTGGCACCTGCTCCCACACCGCGCCTTGGCCCTGCCGATCATGATCGCCGGCGCGCCGGCCTGGGAGCAGCGCCTCGTCTCGCTGGGCTTCCCTTTGCTGCGCGCCATGATGATGAAGGGCATGAAGATCAACGCCGAGGGCGCCCGCCGCAGCGCCGCGAAGATCGACGCGGTCTTTGACGACGTGGAGGCCCTGCTCGCCGACGGCCGGCCCTATCTGCTCGGCGATCGCCTCTCGGGCGCCGATCTGACCTTCGCTGCCTTGGCCGCGCCCCTGCTGCTGCCCGCCGGCTATGGTGCCCCGTTGCCCGCGCTGAGCGCGCTCCCCGCCGATGCCCAAGCGGCCCTCCGCGCCTACATCGAGCGGCCCGCGGGCGCCTTCGCGCTCCGGCTCTACGCCGAGCACCGGAGCCCCGCCGCCGCCTGACCGGTCGTGGCGCGCCCAAAAGGTCCCCCTTGACCCGCTCCCCCTGGCCCCGCACCCCCTGGCCCTGCGCTGGCGCCCCGCTGCCCTTGCTCCTCGCGCTCAGCCTGCTGATCCTGCCCGGGATCGGCCGCGCGGCCTCGCTGCTCGACCCGCTGGGCGACCTGTGGCTCATCGACCCCCAGACCCTCGACTCCGGCCTGCTGCAGCGCGGCGCGGCGGCGCGGGGCGGGGCCGGCGGGGAGGGCGGTGAGCTGTTTGTTGGGCTCGAAGCGCCGTTCTACCACGAGGTCTCGGTGCGGGCGGGCTACGCCCAAGACCTGTGGATCGACGCGCCCGACGGCCACCGGGTCTCCTGGCGGCTGCGCATGCCCATCCTCCAGACCGCCGAGGTGGGGCAGCTCGACGCGCTGGTGCTGCACTACCAAGGCGAGGCCCACCTCCGCCGGGTGGACCCCCTCGCGCCCAGCCACACCGCCCTCGTCGGCCACGTCGCCGCCCGCGGGCGCCGCGGACCGCCGCTGAGCCGACACGACCAGCTTGGCGTGCTGGTACGGCAAAAGGAACAGGCCGACGGGCTCGCGCGGGCGGGAATCACCGGCCGGCAGGCGACCATCGTGCAGCTCCGCGGGTTCACCGGGCAGCGCAGCGCCGGCAGCCTCGCGCTCTCGCTCTGGGAGCTCAATTGGAGCCACTATGGCCTCGTGGCGCGCATGGATGGCCGCCTGGACCTGAGCTTCGCCGCGCCTTCGGTGCACTGGGGGCAGGGCCGGCGCACCCTGAGCTTTGGGGTGGCGCCGCGCTACCGGCTCGCCTACCAGCGGACCGGGCTGCAGCAGAGCTGGGCCGGGCTCGCGAGCCTCAGCCTGGGCTCCACCTCTTCGCTGGAGTGACGATGAGGAGGCTGTTTTCGCCGATGCGGTCGTGGGGGTCTGGGCCCGCGCTGGCGGCCCTGCTGGCCCTCGGCCTGCGCGGGGGCCCGGCGGCGGGCGGGCCGCCCGATCGCGCGACGCTGGACCCGCACCGCCTCGTGCTGGTGCTGCACGGCTACACCAGCTCCAGCGCCGAGCTCGCGCCGCTCATCGACGTGCTCCAGGCCGGCGATCCCCCGGATCATGCGCCCTACCACACCCATGCGATTGATTTTGGTGTGTTCAGCCGGGTCGCCCACGACCACAACCTCGACGTCGAGACCTTGGCCGACCTGCTCAACGAGCTCTACGAGGGCTTGCCCACCCGCTGCGAGGTCTGCGCGGCCCGGGCCGAGGCCCCGGTGAAGGTGGCCCTCATCACCCGCAGCCTCGGCGGGGTGATCGCCCGAGAGGCCGTGCTGCGCGGCATGGAGGACCGTCGCTCCCCGTGGAACATCGATCGGCTCGTGACGCTGGGCACGCCCTGGATGGGCTCGACGCTCACCCGCTTCGCCACCGGCTTTCAGTCGATCGTCGTCAATGGCCTGCTGCGCACCGTTCTGTTCGGCTTCGTCGCGCCGAGCCGCGGCGGCAACTTCGGCCGGGTCAACGACGCCCAGGCCCGGGCCCTGCGCCTCGGCAGCCCGTTCTTGTGGGACGCCAACGCCCGATGGTCCGGGGAGCAGGCCCGCCGACAAGCGGCCGGCGAAGCGCTGATCCCCACGCTGCACGTGCTCGGGCTCGGCTCGGACGACGCCCAGCGGCGGGGTGACGGGGTCAGCCGGCTGGCCAGCGCCAACGTCGCGCCGCTGTTCCCCGCGGCGAGCACCGAGACCTTGCTGACGGTCCTGCGCCACGCCGAGATGTGGAACCGCCCGCCCACGCCGGATCACGCGCCGGCCCTGCGCTGCCTCGCGCCCACCCTGCTGCACTTCGTCGCGCACGGCTCGGCGGTCGGCGCCCAATGTGATGGACAGGACGCTGTTTTGGCCCTGCCGCCGGGCCTCGTGGGCCACCCGAGCGCCCGGGTCTACGGCCAGGCCTTCAACGGCGCGCCCGACCCCGCCTTGCTCGGCGCCGTCGCGCGGCTGGAGCCGCGGGGCGATCTGGGGGTGCGGGTGGAGCTGTTGGGCCGCGACGGCCAGCGCCGCGAGCTCGCCATCCCGAGCAACCTGAGCTTGTTCGCCAGCGATCCCGAGTGGAGCCGAAACTGGCCGGGCACCGAGGCGGAGCAGGAGCTGGAGCCTTCGGGCCGGCTCGTCACCACCACCCTGCACGTCGGCCCGAGCCCGAGCCGCCAGCTCTACCTGCCGGACCTGAGCGCCGCGCCCTCCTACAGCCTCAGCGTCGAGCTGCGGGGCGTGGGCCTCGTGGACGGCCACGCGCTGCGGGTCGAGGGCCCCGGCCGGCTGCCGAGCTCGGCGGCCCACCTGCGGGTCTACCCGCACCAAGCCAACCTGCTGTACGTCATCATCGACGAGGCGAGCCTGCCCGCGCCCACCTCGGGGCCCCTGCGCCTCGAGGGCCTGCGCCTCACGCCGGTCGAGCCACGCTGGGGGCCCGTGGTACGCTGAGGGGCCGCCCCGCACCGCCGGCCCCTGCGCTGCGCCGCTGGCGACCGCGCTCCCATCCGCTCCCCCATCCGCTCCCGCGCTCCCCCGTGCCCCATGCCCCGCTTGATCGCCCCCTTGCCCGAGGGGCCCCTCGACATCCTCGGCGACATTCATGGCGAGATCGACGCGCTGCGCGCTGTTCTGGAGCGCCTCGGGGTAGACGTGGCCGCCCGCCGCGCCCCGCGCCCGCTGGTCTTCGTCGGCGATCTGGTCGATCGCGGGCCCGACAGCGTGGCCGTGGTGCAACTCGTGGCCGATCTCGTCGAGAAGGGCCAGGCGCACGTCGTCTTGGGCAACCACGAGCTCAACCTGCTGCAGGCCGACCGCAAAGAGGGCAACGGCTGGGCCTGGGACGGCCTCGGCCCCGACGGTCAGGCCGACCACTTCACCCACAAGGTGGGGGGCCTGGGCCTGCGGCGGCCCTTCGACAGCCGCCTCGCGAGCGCGGCCGAGCGCCGGTTCATCCTCGACTTTTTGGGCACCCTTCCCTTGGTGCTGGAGCGGCCGGACCTTCGGGTGGTGCACGCCGCGCCCCACGCCCCGGCGCTCGCCTCCCTGCCGGTCGAGGCCGACGTCGTGGCGATGGCGGCGGCCTACGATCGGGAGATCCACGCCGATCTCGAGGCGCGGGGCGTGCTGGCCCGGGCCCGGGCCGAGCGGGCCGCCTGGGCCGAGCTGCGCGACTTCAACCTCGAGCCCACCGAGCTGCTGGAGAACGTGGCCATCCAAAACGCCGCCGAGCAGGCCGGGAACCCTATCTCGGTGCTCACCAGCGGCCTCGAGGAGCGGGTGCCCTACGGCCAGCACTTCTACGCCGGGGGAAAGTGGCGCTTCGTGAGCCGCAGCCGCTGGTGGCGGGGCTACGGCGCAGAGGCCTCGGCTGGGGTCGGGCCGCCGCCGCCCTTCACGGTGGTCGGCCACTACTGGCGCCGCCGCAGCGCCCGCGAGATCGCCGACAAGGCCAACACCTGGGCCAACGGCGACTGGCTGGGCTGGGCGGGGCCGCTGGGCCGGGCCTTCTGCGTAGACTTCAGCGTCGGGCGCCGCTTCGCCGAGCGGGCCGACGGGCGCGCTTCGGGTTTTGCTGGCGGCCTCGGGGCGCTGCGCTGGCCGGAAGGTCAGCTCCTCTTTGACGACAGCGACGTTGTTCTTGACACACGACCTGGCGTACCTTGCGCCGAGTGAGCCCGCCGCCGGAGGCCCCCATGGAGATCTGCTCAGTCAGCGCGGAGATCGCCCCCTGGTCGAAGACCGGCGGGCTCGGAGACGTGGCGGCGGCCTTGCCCAAGGCGCTCAAGGCCGCGGGTCACCGGGTGCTCGCCGTGGCGCCCCGCTACAAGGCCTACCAAGACGGGTGGGACACCGGCATCCGCCTGCGTTTTCCGCTGTTCGGCGCCATGCACGAGGTCTCGCTTTACCACACCGAGTCGGCCGGCTTTGACCTGCTGTTCGTCGATCACCCCGCCATCTGCCGGGGCGGCATCTACGGCGACGCGCGCGGCGGCTACGGCGACAACCTGTTCCGCTTCGCCTTGCTGTCGCGGGCGGCCATCGAGGCGGCCCGGCGCTTCCCGGTCTCGGCCGGCGGCAGCGCGCCCCGGGCCTTGTCCGAAGCGGGCCCGGTGCACTTCCTCACCCACGACTGGCACGCCGGCCTGCTGCCGGTCTACCTGCGCCACCACTACCAGCACGCCGGGCTGCTGCGCGACGCGCGGGTCACCCACGTGATCCACAACCTCGCCCACCAAGGCCAGCACAGCTTCGACGACTGGTGGGGCCTCGACCTGCCCAACGCCGCCGCGCCCACCCTCGACATGCACGGCGTGATGAACCTGATGAAGGCCGCCCTGGTCTCGGCCGACCGCGTCGTGGCGGTGAGCCCGAGCTACGCCCGGGAGATTACGCAGCCCGAGCACGGTTTTGGCCTCGACGGCGTGCTCCGGGCCCGCGGCAGCGCGCTCACCGGCATCATCAACGGCATCGACCCCACCGAATGGAGCCCGACGGCCGACCCCCACCTGCCGGCCAGCTTCGGCCCTGAGGTCTGGCCCGAGGCCCCCATCGCGCCCGGCCCCGTCGGCGGAAAAGCCATCTGCAAGGCCAAGCTCCAGGCCGAGCTCGGGCTGCCGGTGCGCGATGACCTGCCGATCCTCGGCTTCATCGGCCGCCTCACCGGCCAGAAGGGCATCGACCTGCTCGAGGCGGTGGCGCCCTGGCTCGCGCACCAGCCGGCCCAGGTGGTGCTGCTCGGCACCGGCGAGCGCCGCTACGAGGAGTTCTTCGCCGAATTCTCGCGGCGCTTCCCCCGCGCGGTCGCCGCCAAGGTGGGCTTTGACGTGGGCCTCGCCCACCGGATCACCGCCGGGGCCGATATTTTGCTCATGCCCAGCCGCTTTGAGCCCTGCGGCCTCAACCAGCTCTACGCCTTGGCCTACGGCACCGTGCCCCTGGTCCACGCCACGGGCGGCCTGCGCGACACCGTGCAGAGCTTCGACCCCGGCCGCGAGCAAGGCACCGGCTGGGCCTTCTCACCCGCCGCCGCCGATGCCTTCCAGCACGCCATCTCGGTCGCGTTGGTCACCTGGCACCGCTTCCCCAGCTCCTTCGCCGCCATCGCCCGCCGGGGCATGGCCGAGCAGAACGACTGGGGCCGCTCCGCCGCCGCTTATGCCCGCGTGATGGCCGGCTGAAGGCCCGCGCGCACGAGGTCCTCCATGTCCCTCCGCTCCATCGCTTCGCTCGCCGGGTCCCTCGGCATCTCCCCCGATCACCTGCTGCCCTACGGCCGCGACAAGGCGAAGGTCTCGCTCGACCTGCTCCAGCAGCCCCGCCACAGCGCCGAGCCCGCCCGCCTCATCCTCGTGAGCGCCATGACGCCCACCCCGGCCGGCGAGGGCAAGACCACCACCAGCATCGGCCTCGGCGAGGCCCTGCACGCCCAAGGTCGGCGGGCGGCCCTGGCCCTGCGCGAGCCGAGCCTGGGCCCGGTCTTCGGCGTCAAAGGCGGCGGAACGGGCGGCGGGCGCTGCCGCCTGCAGCCCTCGGCCGAGATCAACCTGCACTTCACCGGCGACATCCACGCCATCACCGCGGCCCACAACCTGCTGGCGGCCATGGTCGACAATCATCTGCACCACGGCAATCTGCCCACCATCGACCCGAGCCGCGTGCTCTGGCGCCGGGTGATGGACATGAACGACCGGGCGCTGCGCCAGGTGGTGGTCGCGCTCGGCGGCCGGTCGAACGGAAACCCCCGCGAGGCCGCCTTCGACATCACCGCCGCCAGCGAGGTCATGGCCGTGCTCTGCCTCGCCAGCGACGAGGCCGACCTGCGCGCCCGCCTCGGCCGGCTCATCGTCGGCTTCTCGCCCGAGCGCACGCCCGTTACGGCCGCCGAGCTCGGCGCGGTGGGGGCGCTCACGGCCCTGCTGCGCGACGCGCTCATGCCCAACCTCGTGCAGGGCCAAGAGGGCGTGCCCGCCTTCGTTCACGGCGGCCCCTTCGCCAACATCGCGCACGGCACCAACAGCCTGCTCGCCACCCGCATGGCCCTGCACACCGCCGACTGGGTGGTGACCGAGGCCGGCTTCGGCATGGATCTGGGCGGCGAGAAGTACTTCGACATCCTCTGCGCGCAGACCGAGCTGCGCCCCGCCGCCGTGGTGCTCGTCGCCACCCTGCGGGCCCTGAAGCTGCACGGCGGCGTCGCCCTGGCCAAGATCGACGCGCCCGACCCCGCGGCCCTCTCCCGCGGCCTGCCCAACCTGCTGCACCACGTCGCCACCGTGCGCCGCTTCGGCCCGCCCTGCGTGGTGGCCATCAACCGCTTCCCCACCGACACCGCCGAGGAGCTGCAGCAGGTGGTCGATGCCCTCGCCGAGGTGGGCGTGCAGGCCGTCGCTTGCGACCACTACGGCCGAGGCGGCCAAGGCGCGCTGGCCCTGGCCGATGCCGTGGTGAAGGTGGCCGTCGAGGCCCGCCCGGACTTCTCGCCCCTCTACGCCCGCGCCGCGCCCATCCCCGAGAAGCTCGAGGCCCTGGCCCGCGTGGCCTACGGCGCCGCCGGCGTGTCGATCTCGCGCAACGCCCGCCAAGACATCGCCCGCATCGCCAAGCTCGGCCTCAGCGGCCTGCCCCTGTGCGTGGCCAAGACCCAGAGCTCGCTCACCGATACGCCCAACGTGCTCGGCGCGCCCGCCGGCCACACCCTGCACGTCGAGGGCCTGCGCGAGGCTGCCGGCGCCGGCTTCCTCGTGGTCATGACGGGCGACATCGTGCGTATGCCCGGCCTACCCAAGCGCCCGAGCGCCCTCGACGTAGACGTCGTAGGCGGCGTTATTTTGGGCGTTGAGTAGGGCCAGGGCCCAGCCCACCCTCAGAACGACGAGCCGGGCTGCTGCAGAAAGGCCAGCTCCTCGGCGCTGCTCTCGCGGCCCAACACCGCATTGCGGTGGGGGTAGCGCCCAAAACGGTGGATGATCGCCGTGTGCATGCGCTGGTACTCGAGGTTGCCCCTCACCAGCCCGTGGAAGGGGCCGCCGCGGGCGCTCATCTCCAGCGCCTCAAAGACCTGCAGGGCGAGCCGGTGGTCGGCCACCTGCTCGCTGTGCATCAGCGGCATGTAGAAGAAGGCGCGCTTGGGCGGAATGACCATGCGGTCGTGGCCCTGGGCCAGCGCCCGGTGGCAGACCTCGCGGGCGGCGGCGTCCGAGGCAAAGCCGCGCGGATCGCCCCGAAAGCAGTTGCGGGGCAGCTGGTCGAGCAGCAGCACCAGCGCCAAGGCGCCCTCGGGGCTGCGCTCCCAGTCGCCGAAGGCCCCGGCGGTGGCCGGCAGGATGTGGGCGCCGAAGCGCTCCAGCAACATGGCGTCAAAGGCCGGATCTTTGCGGAACCACCGGGGCGAGACCTCGCCGATCTGGGCCTCCTCATCGCCGAACCAGGTGGAGAGCAGGGCGGCGGCGGTGGGGTGCAGGGACATCGGAGGCTCCAGGGCGAGGGCGGGGCGCGCAGACACCCGCCAGCCTTAGCCCATCCGTTCGGCCAATTCCGGCCGCTTCGCGAAGTGGCGCACCACATAGGAGCACACGGGCACCACCGGCCGCCCGGGCCAGCGCGCCGCGAGGTCATCGAGCACCCCATCGACCAAGACCGCCGCCAACCCTTGGCCTTGAAGGCGCGGATCGACCTCGGTGTGCACAAAGCGCAGCGCCGCCTCGCCCACCACCACGTCGGCGAGCCCGACCACCTCGCCGCCGAGCAGCAGGTGGTAGCGGCCCGAGGGCGCATCGAAGCGAACAGTGGCGGTGCTCATGGGGGCCCTCGCGTGCCGAAATTGACGTGCATTGCGCTCGTCTCGACCCCCTAACCGCCGAGCGCCCCGCCCGCCCGGGCCAAGCCCGGCCGTCCGGCGGCCCCCCTCCGGGCTCGCGCCGCCGCGCTCGGTCGCTCCGCGACCCGGCCTGCCGCCGGCCCTGCGGTCGGCCTGGCGCCGCCAGGCGGCCGGTGGGCGGGGCGCCCAACGGTACACAGCGCCGCTCGGCCCGCCCGGCTCAGCCCGGAGGCGGGGCGCCCGACGGTGACCAGCGCCGTTCGGCCCGCCCGGCTCAGCCCGGAGGCGGCGCGCCGCCGGTGTCATCGGCGGCTGGCTCGACCTCGAGGTGCAGGCCCATCGCGCCCAGCAGGCCCTCGGCCTCGGCCTCGGACGCGAGCTCGAGCAGCTCCAGCACGGCTTCGGCCTCGGCGTCTTTGCCGAGCAGCGCGTCCATCGGCAGGGAGAGGGGCCCGATGGCCGCGCCGGTGAGGCGGTCTCCGGGCTGAAGGCCCAGCTCGGCGCCGAGGCCGCTGGCGTCCACTGCGTCGATCTGCAGGCCGTCTTCGCCGCGGCTCAGCGCCAAGCCGAGGGGCCGCTGGGGCTCGCCCGCCTCGTCGCCGCCGAGCACGAGCTCCTGCAGCTCGCCGCCGCGCAGGCGCACAGTGCCGCGCTCCCAGAGGCGGGGCAGGCGGTAGATCGTCCAGGTTCCTGGGTTGAGGCCGGTGATCGCCTCGCCGCACTGGGCGAGCACCGGCAG
>CANHON010000118.1 GCA_947462115.1 Deltaproteobacteria bacterium
CATCGCTGGGCCAGCGCGGCCCCGCGCTGCTGCCGGGCCCGCTCACCCCGTCCCAGCCCAGCCGGTGGCTCCCAGGCCCGCGCTCGGTCCAGGCCGCCCGCTGGAGGGCCACGGCGTCGGCGGCGCCCCCGCCGTCCCACCGGCCGAGGGCGGCGCGCCCGGCCGCCACCACCCCAGCCGCGGAGCCGAAAAGACCGGCGTGCGGGGCGATCCCACCGAGCAGCGCCGCGTTGAGATCGTGCACCTCGCCGACCACCACCCGCCCCCGCACCGGGCAGTCCTCGGTGGCCGCGGCCCCCGGCCAGCCGAAGCGCAGGTCGAGCCGATCCGGCGCCCGCACCCGCGCCGCCCACAGGCGGTCCAGCCGATCGCCGCCGAGGGCCTCGAGCGCGGCCCCGAGCAGGATCATGCCGAGGTCGGAGTAGCGGTGCTCAGCGCCCGGCTCGGCCACCGGCGGGGCGGCGGCGGCCTGCTCCACCGCCCAGGCGCGGGTCGCGGCCGTGCCCCAGCAGCGCTCCGGGCCGCGGGTCCACAGCGGCGCCCAGGCCGGGAGACCGCTGCAGTGCTGCAAGCAGTGCCGGGCCGTGACGCGGGGCGGCGCGAAGGCCAAGGTCTCGCGCAGCGGGGCGTCGAGGTCGAGGCGCCCCTCGGCGGCCATGCTCAGCACCAAGGGCGCGGTGAGCAGCACCTTGGTGAGGCTGGCCAGATCAAAGGGCTGGCCCGGGAGGGTCGGGCGGGCCCGCGGCCGGAGCTCGGCCATGCCGCCCTCGAGCTCGAGCAGCGCGCCCTCGCGATCGGCCACGCAGAGGGCATAGGCGGGCGCGACCCCCTCGGCGCTGGCCCGCTCCAGGAGCGCGCGGATCGCTCCGGCGCCGTCCGCGAGGCGCCCGCTCAGGCGCGGGGCCGCTTCAGGCGCCACCCGCAGCCCCCAGCGGCCGCAGGCCCGTCGGGCTGAGCTCGACCGGCGCGCCCATCCAGCAGGGCCAGTTCTCGGCGCCGTGCCCGACCGGCAGGCCGCCGACGATCGGCACGCCGAGGCCGTCGAGCGCGTCCACAATCACGTCCATCATGCTGTAGTCCGCGTCCGCCGGCGGGGCGCAGCGGGTGAAGGTGCCCAGCGCCACGCCCAAAACACCGTCCAGAGCGCCGCTCTGCCGGAGCTGCAGCAGCAGCCGATCGATCTTGTAGGCCGGCTCGCCGATGTCTTCGAGCAGCAGCACCGCCCCCGCGGCGCGCAGGGCCCAGGGGGTGCCCGCGAGGCTGGCGAGCACGCAGAGGTTGCCGCCGACCAGGGGGCCGCGCACCGCCTCGGTCGGCCCAGCGAGCCAGTGACCGGGGAGGCTCGGCGCCACGCCCTCCATCAGCAGCCGCCGAAGCGCGCGCTGGCTGGCCTCGTCGGCGAGGTCCACCAAAGAGTGGAGCACCGGGGCGTGGAGACCGCCCGGCAGGCCCGCAGCGCCCAAGGCGGCGAAGGCCGCGGTGGCGTCCGAGAAGCCGATGAGCGGCCGCCCGCGCAGCGCCGCCCAGTCCACCGCGCCGAGGAGCTGGGCCGTGCCGTAGCCGCCCCGGGCGAACCAGATCGCCTCGATGGTGGGATCCGCCAGAGCGGCCTGCAGATCATCGATCCGCTCGCTCAAGGTGCCGGCGGTGAACCGGTGGCGCGCCCGGAGCTTCGCCCCTTCGACCGGCACGAGGCCCCAGCCGCGGATGGCCTCCAGGCCCGCCTCGAGCCGCTCCGGCTCAAAGATGCCGCTCGGGGCGACCACGGCGACCCGCGCGCCCACCCGCAGCGGCGCGCCGCCCGCTCGAATCCCCATGCTTCACCTCCGCTGAAGGCCCGTGATATCGCGCCGACCGCCGCCCTGCCGGGCCGACCGCCCCCTCCGCCGCGCCCGCGGCGACGCACCCCGGAGCCCCGCCGATGCTGCGCTTGGTCGCCCTGACGCTGCTGGCCGCCGCCGCCTGCTGGGCGCCCGATCCCCTGGATCACCCGAACTTGAGCGCGCCCGCCGCGCCGCCGGTGACCATCCCGTCCCCCGACGCGGCAGAGTCGGCGCCGGTGGTGTCGGACGGCCGCCCGGCCTTGGCCTGGACCCGGGCCGCGCCCCTCACCCTGGTGCGCGCTGGGGGTGCCCCCGCCGTCACCCTCGACCGCTATGGCGTCCGGGTCAACGTTCTACAGCAGCAGGCCCACCGGGTGCGGGTGCGCTGCGAGGGCTGCGACCCCGCGCACCAGGCCGAAGATCTGTGGCTGCAGGCCGGCCAGCTCTCCGCCGGCCCCGCCGCGGGCGCCGATCCGCTGAGCGCGGCGCTGCGGCTGCGGGCCCAGTGGGCGGCCGGCGAGGGGCCCGGCGGGGCGGGCGCGGCGGACGCCCTCTGCGCGCTGCTGGACGCCGGCTTCGCCTGGACGACCGACGAGGCCCGCTTCGCCTGGGGCGGCGGCAGCCTGCTGCTGCAGTTCGAGGGCGCGGATTGGCAGATCGGCGAGCTCACCCCGCCCGCCGAGGCCCCGTCCCACCGCTGCGCCGTGTCGCCGAGCGGGGGTGGAGTGGCGCCCGCCGCGGGTGCAGCAGCGCCAGAGAGCGGCTAGTCCGCGCCGCAGGCCGACCGCCCGCGCCCACGCGCGCCCTGGCCGGCCCAGGAGAGCCATGGAACGCCGCCTCTACTCCATCGAAGGCAACGCTCAAAAGCTGGACGGCGGCGCCATGTTCGGCAACGCGCCGAGATCGCTCTGGGAGCGCTGGGCGGCGCCCGACGCGCGCAACCGCATCGAGCTCGCCTGCCGGGCCCTGCTCGTGCGCGAGCCCAACCGCAACATCCTGCTGGAGACCGGCATCGGCGCCTTCTTCGACCCAGAGATGCGGGACCGCTACGGCGTCGTCGAGCCCCGCCACGTGCTGCTCGACAGCCTCGCGGACATCGGCCTCTCCGACAGCGACATTGACGTGGTGGTGCTCTCTCACCTGCACTTTGACCACGCCGGCGGCCTGCTCACCGCCTGGCGCGAGGGCGAGGCCTGGGAGCTGCTGTTCCGCAACGCCACCTATGTCGTGAGTCGGGCGGCTTGGGATCGCGCCCGGGCGCCGCACGCCCGCGACAAAGCCAGCTTCATCCCTGAGCTCACCGCCCTGCTGGAGTCCAGCGGCCGGCTGGAGGTGGTGGAGCCCACCAAGGGCCGCAGCGAGGCCCTCGGCGAGGCCTACCGCCTGCACCTGAGCAACGGCCACACGCCCGGCCTGATGCTCACCGAGGTGCCAGGCCAGCTCGGGCCCGTAATCTTCGGCGCGGATCTGGTGCCGGGCCGGGCGTGGGTGCACAAGTCGATCACCATGGGCTACGACCGCTTCCCTGAGCTGCTCATCGACGAGAAGAGCCGCCTGATGGACGATCTCGCGGCGCGCAACGGTCGGCTGTTCTTCACCCACGACCCGGCCTGCGCCATCGCCCGCATCACCAAAGATGAGGTGGGCCGCTACGGGAGCGTCAACGACCGGCGATACCTTCGCGGCGACTTGGCATAGCGTGGCCAGCCCGCTGCGCATCGCCCTCGCTGAGCTCGGCGGGCGCGCCGACGAAGAGCTGATCCCGCGGCTGCGGGCGGCGTTCAGCTTGAACGCCGAGCTGATCCAGCGGCTCATCGGCGCCCAGCGCCTGCGCTACGTCGGCGACGCCGGCCCCGAGCCCACCCTCGCCGAGCTGCGCCAGACCAGCGCGGCGGTGCTGAGCGGGGCGGTAGACCGAGCGGGGGCCCGCGGCGCAGTGGTCGGGCTCAGCGGCCTCCTCGGCTTGCCGGCCGACGCCGCCCTCAGCCTCGTGTCGCGGCTGCACCTCGCCCAGCGGCTGATGGTCGTCTGGGGCCACGCCCTGGACGGCGATGAGGGCGAGCTGCTGCTCCGTCGCCTGCTCGCGGCCGCCCGCGGCGAAGCGGCGCAGAAAGAGGGCCTGGTGAGCACCCGCCTGCGGGATCTGCTGCCCACCGCGCCGACCACCCCGGCGACCGGCCCCGCCGAGCTGCTGCGCCAAGCCGCCGGCGCCGCCCTCCGAACCAGCCTGCAGCGCGCGGTCCAGGGCCAGCTCGCCCGCGCCGTACCGGGCCTCGGCGCCCTCACCGGGGGCCGGGCCGCGCGCGCGGATCTGCAGCAGGAGGGTGAGCGGATGATCAGCGTGCTGGAGAAGATCTTCGGCGTCTCAGCCAGCGAGGATCTCGCCCCGGTCGAGGCCGAGGAGCTGACCGAACCGCGGCCTTGAGGGCCGACGTCGGCGCCCGCGGTTGGCCCGGGGCCCGCCGCTCGGGTAGCCGCCCGAACAACCACGAGGAGGGGCCATGGCCGAACGAACGATGCAGCGCGCCGCCCGCCGCGCCCGCCGCTTGCTCACCTGGAGCCCGCCCGCCGCGGGCCAGCCCGCGCCGCGCCTGTCCTTGACGGCCGACGACGGCACCTGGATCCGCCTGACCGACCTCGAAGGCCAGGTCAACGCGCTCATCGTCTTTCAGCGCAGCCTCGCCGATGGGCAGCCCACCGCGCTGCTCCGCGAGCTGTCGGCGCGCAACGCCGAGCTGCACCAGCTTCAGACCTTGGTGTTCGGCGTCGCCACCGACCGCCCCGGCGAGCTGCGGGCCCGCCGCAAGGCGCTCAGCCTGCCCTTCCCCCTGCTCTACGACCCGCTGGGGCTCGACGCGCGGGGCTGGCAGGCCAGCAGCCGCCTGCTCCCGATGGTGCGCGACCACGTCTTTTTCGTGGACAAGCAGGGCCAGCTCCGCCGGCACTGGCGCGGGCACCCTGGCGCCGCCGAGCTGCTCGCCGCCCTCAGCGAGGCGGAGGGCCGGCCGGTGACCGCCGCTGCAGGACCGGCGGTGCGCCGGATCAGCTCGGCCGAGGCCACCGAGCTGCTGACCCTGGACCCCAAGGGCTGGCTGCTGCTCGATGTGCGGACCCTGTCGGAGTACGAGGCCGACCACGCGCCCATGGCCGTGCACCTGCCGGTGGACGAGCTGCCGGCGCGCTACGCCGAGCTCGGCCGCACCGACCGCATCATCTGCGTGTGCCAGGCCGGCGGTCGGAGCGCCGCGGCGGCCGAGTTCTTGGCCAGCGTGGGCGGAAAAGAGGTCTGCGACGTGATCGGCGGCATGAGCGCCTGGTCCGGCCCGCGGGTCACCGGCGGGGCGGCGCAGTAGGCCCAGCGCCCGCACCGGCACCGCCGCCGCGCGCCGCGCTCAGAGGCCGAGATCGTCGAGCATCAGGCCGTGCCGGACGCCGCCGTCGCTGACCCGCAGGCTCTCTTTGCGGGCGCCCTCGGCCACCGCGTCCAGCACGCAGGCGCCGGCCAGCAGCGTATCGGCGCGCTCCGGGCTCACCTGGGCCAAGCGGCGGCGCTCGGCGGGATCAGCGTCCAGCAGGCGATCGATCCACCGGCGCAGCGCGGTTCGGGTGAGCCGCATGCCGTGGACCCGCGACCGGTCCCAGCGCTGCAGGCCGAGCTCCATGGCGCCCAGGGTGGTGGCGGAGCCAGCCACGGCCACCAAGGTCCGCGGCGCCACCGGCCAGTTGAAGGCCGAGACGACCTTGTCCACGTGGGCGCGCAGCAGCGCGAGGTCTTGAGGCCGGACCTTTCCGCCCGGCTGCTCCGTCAAGAAGCGCTCGGTCAGGCGCACGCTGCCGATCTCCAGGCTGTCGCGGGCGCCCATCCGGCCGTCCTCGCCGACCACCACCTCGGTGCTGCCGCCGCCGAGATCGACGACCGCCACCGGGCCCGAGGGCAGCTCGAGGCCCCCCGCGGCGCCGCGCCAGGTCAGCCGGGCCTCCTCTTCGCCGGAGATGATCTCCACCCGGATGCCGGTGTCGTTCTGCACCCGGGCAAAAAAGGTCTGGGCGTTGAGCGCCCGCCGGGCCGCGCTGGTGGCGACGGCGTGGATGTCCCAGGGGGCCACGCCGAGCCCGCGGGCCTTGTGCGCCAGCTCACCGAGGGCCTCGACCGCGGCGTCCATCCGATCGGGCCGGAACATGCCGCGATCACCGAGCCCGCGCCCCAACGAGACCACCCGGGCCTCGTCGAAGACGGTCTGCACGGTGCCGTTCGGCCCCGGCTGCGCGATGAGCAGGATGATGGTGTTGCTGCCGATGTCGAGGGTCGCGCGGGTCATTCCCCGCCTCCTTGGTCCGCGGGGCGAGGGCCGCCGCGGGCGCGGGTCACCACGGGAGCGTGGGGGACCAGTCGGGGTTGGTGTAGCCGCCCTTGCCGCGGGTGAGCTGCGCTTGGTGCTTGCCGTCGAGCGTGCTCATCCAGATGTGGGTCGCGCCGGTGCGGTTGCTGGAGAAGGCGACGTAGTTGCCGTCGGGCGACCAAGACGGGTCTTCGTTGTCGCCCTTGCCTTGGGTGAGCCGGGTGAGGCCGGTGCCGTCGGTGTTGACGACGAAGATGTCGAAATTGCCCTCCCGGCCGACAAAGGCGAGCTTGTCGCCATCGGGGTGCCAGGCCGGATCTTGGTTGTAGTTGCCGTGGAAGGTCACGCGACGGGCGTTGCTGCCGTCGGCCGACGACACGTAGATCTGGGGGCTGCCGGAGCGCTCGCTGACAAAGGCCAGCTGGCTGCCATCGGGCGACCAGGCTGGCGACACGTCGATGCCGTTGGTGTCGGTGATCCGGGCGAGCTGGCGGCCGGTGTTGGCGTCGATGGTGAACACGTCCGACTCACCGCCCATCGACAGGGTGAGCGCGATGACGCCGCGGCCGGGGTGCCAGGCCGCCCCGGTGTTGATGCCGGCGCGCGCGCTGAGGCGGGTAATCTTCCCGCCGGAGAGATCCGCGACATACAGATCGGGGTTGCCGGCGGCGTAGCCGGTGTACGCGATCTTCTTGGCGTCGGGCGACCAAGCCGGCTGGATGTTGATCGAGCCGGTCCGTGTCACCGGCGTGAGGCGGTATCCGTCAAAATCAACGGTGTAGATCTCCTTGTTTCCGGTAAAGTTGCCCGCCACCGCGAAGCGCGTATTGAAGGGCCCGGGCTTTCCGGTGAGGCGCAGGATGATCTCGCTGGCGACCTTGTGCGCCATCATCCGGGCGTCTTCGCCGCCGGCCGAGAAGCTGCGCGCGCCGAGGCGGTTGCGGCCGTTGACGTCGTAGGTCCAGACCTCGGCGTAGAGCTGCCCGCCGTCGCGGCTCTGGAGGAGGGTCTTGGCCAGGGCCGGGGTGCCGAGCACCGCCCAGTCTTCAAAGCGGAACTGACCCGGGCGGATGCCGGTGCCGACCGGCTCGACCTGGGCCGCCGGATCGAGGAGCGTCACGAAGCCCGACAGCTCGAGATCGCGCCGCAGCACGTCATAGAACTCGGTGGCCGCGCCCGCGCCGCCGATGGGCTTGGGCAGGCCGAGCGCCACCTTGTGCTCGCCGGGCGCCCCGACGACCACCGTCACGCGCTCGTTGGGTTGCTGGGCGGGCGCGCCGACCGCGACGAGGGCGACCAGCAGCACAGGCAGCCCGACCAGGGCGCTGAGGCTCCGCCGGGCCGAGATCATCGGGTTGGACACGGGAGCTCCCGGTGGACAGGGGGTGAGGGGCGCGCGGGGCGGGTCATCAGAGCTTGTCCTTGGCCTTGAAAACAAAGTCCACGCCGTCCACCACGACCCCAGCCCAGTCGGCGGGCGGCGCGAGCACCCGCCCCGTCTTGAGCACCGCGTTGATCGCGGCGTTGTCGAAGCTCGGATCGCCGCTGCTTTTGCTGACCTCGGGCTCGGTCAGGGCCCCGTTGGCGGCCACCTTGGCCGTGATCGTGACCTGATATTCAGGGTGCGCGGCGGTGATGCTGGGCAAAGGCGTGAAGTTCGGCAGCAGCGACTTCTTGACCCGGTCGAGCCAGGCCTTCATGGCGGGATCATCGATGCGGCCGCCGCTGTAGCCCGTGCCGGTCTTCGAGCCCTCCATGCTGGTGGCCGCGCGGTTGGTGGTGCCCACAGCGGCGTCGGCCGCAGCGAGCGCGCTCTGGCGGGCCATGTCGCGCAGCAGGGCGTCCCGGGCGGCGGCCTGCTTGGCGGCCTCGCGGGCGGCGGCCTTCTTCTCCGCCGCCGAGGGGCCCACCGGACCGAGCGCCGGGGCCGGCGACGGGGCGGGCGCGGGCTTGGGCGAGGGCTTGACCGGCTCCGGCTTGGGCTTGGGGCCGGGCAGCGTCATGGTCGCGGGCTTCGGCGGCGGCTGCGGCGCTGGCTTGGGCGCCGGGGCGGGGGCCGGCTTGGCCGCGGGCACCGGCTTGGGCGCGACCTCGGGCGTTGGCGCGGGCGCGGGATCGGCCTCGACCGGCGCGGCGGGCTCCGGCTCCGGCGCGACGTCCGGCACCGCGTCGGGGGTGCGCTCGGCCTGGTCGGGCATCAGCAGCTCGTCGCGCTTCATCTCGCCGGAGAAGTCGAGATAGACGATGTTCTCGGGCTTGAGCACCGACTCTTTGTGCCCGAGGTAGCGGTCGGCCGCGACGAGGCCGCCCAAGCCGAGCACGTGCAGCAGCAGCGCCGCCACGATGCTGCCGGGGGAGACGAGCGCCGGACGGCCGAGCGCGCTGGCGGGGGCCACCGTCGTCATGGGCTCGCTCGCGTCATGGGCAACCTCGGGTCATGGGCTACTGCGGGCTCGGCGCGCGGGGATCGGTGACCATGCCGACCTTTTGGATGCCAGCGGCCGTGCAGAGCGCGAGGATCCGGGCCACCTTCTCGTAGGGGACCTGACCGTCCGCCCGGATGAAGATGCCCTGCTCCGGCTTGAGCTCGGCCATCGCCCGCAGGCTGGCCGCGAGCGCCTCTTCAGCCAAGGCCTGGCCTTGATCCGCCCCGGTGCCGAGGTGCAGGGTGCCGCCCGCGGTCAGCGTGACGACGGCCTGCTCATCGACCGAGGGCAGGGCCGGGGCCGCCGCGCGGGGCAGCTGCACCTCGAGGCCCGAGGTCATCATCGGCGCCGTCACCATGAAGATGATGAGCAGCACTAGCATGACGTCAACAAAGGGCGTGACGTTGATCTCGGCCATCAGGCCGTCGTCGTCCCCGCCGCTGGTGGACATGCCCATGGCTCACCTCGCCCGGAAGTGGCGCTTCACGATGTTGAGGAAGTCATCGGAGAAGTTGTCCATCTCCGTGGCGAGCAGCCGCACCTTGCCGTTGAAGTAGTTGAAGGCCATGACCGCGGGGATGGCCGCCGCGAGGCCCACCGCCGTCGCGATGAGGGCGTGGGCGATGTCGGGGCCGACGGTGGCGATGTTGGCCTGGCCGCTGATGCCGATCTTTTGGAAGGCCCGGAGGATGCCCCAGACGGTGCCAAACAGGCCGATGAACGGCGCCGTGGAGCCGGTGGTGGCCAAGAAGCCCGTGAGCCGGCCGAGCTCGGTGCGCTCCACGGTGCGGGCCCGGCGCAGCGCGCGGGTGAGGTTGTCCTCGCCGGAGATGGCGACCCCGCCAGCGGCTTGGGCGTCCCCGCCGGCGTTGGTGAGCTTGCTGAGCTCGACGTAGCCGGCCTTGAACACCATCGCGACGGGGCTGCCGCGGTAGCGGTCGATGCCCTCAAACACCGCGTCGAGGCGGCGGCTCTTCCAGAAGGCGTCGAGGAAGGCCTGGCTCTCGCGCTCGGCCACGCGCACCGCGCGCAGCTTGTTGATGATGATGACCCAGCAGGCCACCGACATGCCCATGAGGATGAGCAGCACGGCCTGCACGATGATGTCAGCGTCGAGCAGCAGATCGAGGATGCTGGCCTCGCCGATGGGCGCGGCCTCTGCGACGACAGACAGCAGGAGGGGAACGGCGTCCGGCATGGGGGCTCCGGCGGGGGACAGGGGCGGGCGGAGAGGCAGGGATCAAGGAGGCGGAGCGCCCGATCGGCGGGAAGGGCGCTCGCGGAGCGGCGGGGGCTGCGGCCTCGGCCCGGGGGCAGGCCAGGCCCGCTGGGGAGGCGGGCCGCGACAGCGGGGCGCCGCGGGTGGAGGGGGCCCCCTGCGGCCCGGCCCTGCTAACACCGCGAGCCGCCAATGATCAGCCCCGAAATCCATTGACGTGTCCAGACAAGCCGGAGGTGCCGCCTTCGGCGCCGCGCGCCCCCCCGTCCGCCGCGTGCGCTAAGCTGCGGCCATGGCCTCCATCTCTTTCCGCGGCATCCACAAGTCCTACGGCGCCACCCAGGTGCTGCAACGCGTCGACATTGAGGTGCCAGACGGTGAATTCCTCGTGCTGGTCGGCCCCAGCGGCTGCGGCAAGTCCACCCTGCTGCGGTGCATCGCCGGCCTCGAGACCATCAGCGGCGGCGAGCTGTGGATCGGCGATCGGCAGGTCAATGACGTCGCGCCCCGCGACCGCGACGTGGCGATGGTCTTCCAGAGCTACGCCCTCTACCCGCACATGACCGTGCGCGAGAACATGGGTTTTGCGCTCATGCTCGCCAAGCGCCCCCAGGCCGAGCTCGACGCCGCGGTGGGCGAAGCCGCGCGCATGTTGGCCTTGGAGCCGCTGCTCTCGCGCTACCCCCGCGAGCTCTCCGGCGGGCAGCGCCAGCGCGTGGCCATGGGCCGGGCCATCGTCCGCCGGCCTAAGGTCTTCTTGTTCGACGAGCCGCTCAGCAACCTCGACGCCTCCTTGCGCACCCAGCTCCGGGTCGAGCTCAAGCAGCTCCACCTGCAGCTCGGCACCACCATGGTCTACGTCACCCACGACCAGGTCGAGGCCATGACCTTGGCCGACCGCATCGCGGTGCTCAACGCCGGCCGCCTGCAGCAGGTCGGCACCCCGGCCGAGCTCTACGCCGACCCCGCCAACCGCTTCGTCGCGGGCTTCATCGGCTCGCCGGCCATGAGCTTCTTGCGGGGCGTGGAGCCGGGGGTGGAGCTCGGGATCCGCCCCCACCAAGTGGTGCTCGGCGGCGCTGATCCCGACGCGGGGCCCACCCTGCCGGCGGTCATCGAGGTGGTCGAGACCCTCGGCTTTGAGAGCTTCGTTCACCTGCGCCTCGGCGCGGATCGCCTCGTGGCGCGGGTCGAGGGCCCGCCGCCCGCCCGGGGCCCCGCCCAGGTCCAGCTCCGCGCTGCCCTCCGCTTCGACCTCCAGACCGGCGCCCGCCTCCGCTGAACCATCGACCCGAGAGCCCCATGCGCCCCCTGCCCGCCCGCCTCCGCCGCTGCTCCCGCCGCCTCTGCTCCGTCCAGCTCGTCTCCCTCCTGATGGCCGCGGGCTGTGGCGGCGGGTCGATGGTGGCGAACAAGCCCAAGGACTCCGGGGAGGCCAGCCTCGCGGAGCTCGCGCTCGACCAGGTCGTGCCCGCCGAGGGCAGCGCCGCCGGCGGCACCGCCCTGCGCCTGTCGGGGGCCGGCTTCACGCCCGAGCTCAGCCTCAGCGTCGGAGGCGCGCCTTGCGCCAGCCTGACGGTGATCTCGGCCCTGGAGCTCGCCTGCACCACGCCGCCGGGCGCGCCGGGAGCGACCGAGCTCCGCGCGGTCCGCGGCGAAGACGGCGCCGAGGCAGCCATCCCCTTCAGCTACGTCGAAGAGGCCGACGCTGACGCGGATGCCGACGCCGACGCGGATGCCGACGCCGACAGCGACGCCGACAGCGACGCCGACAGCGACGCCGACAGCGACGCCGACAGCGACGCCGATGCCGACGCCGACGCCGACACCGACGCTGATACGGACGCCGACACCGACACGGACGCCGATACCGACGCCGACACCGACACCGACGC
>CANHON010000119.1 GCA_947462115.1 Deltaproteobacteria bacterium
CTCGCGCTGATGCGCCCGACCCGCGACCAGCTGTTTCAGCTGCGGTTCTTCGAGCAATTCATGCTGAGCCACCCGCCGATCTCCCCGGACGGGGCGCAGCTCGTGTGGGCGAGCTACCCGACGGATCCCACCGATCCGCGCGCCGGGGAGCCGACCGTCTACGTGGCGGCGCTGGAGGAGGGCGGGTCCGCGGCGCAGGCCCTGGGCGCGGGGAGTTACGCCGTCTTCCCCCGCGCGCGCTGAGGGCGATCTCGGGCGGGGCACCCACGAGCGGTTGGAGTTTTCCGTGGCAAATCAGTTTCCACTCTTCGAGCCGATCTTCGAGAAGCTCATGAGCAGCCCCCGCAGCGCGCGGGCCCGCGAGGCGGTCGAGTCCAGCGTGGCGGGCATGATCGACGAGCTGCTGGAGCAGCGCGGCGCGCCAGGCAAAGCCGAGCTCGCCGCGGCCCAGGAGGAGCTCCGGGCGAGCGCCGAGGCGATCGAGGCCCAGGGCGAGCGCGTGGCCGAGGCGGAGCGCGCCCTCGCCGCCCTCCGCGCCCAAGTGGAGCGTCAGGCCCAGCTCGTCAACGACCTCGGCCTCGACCTCAGCGAGGCCCGGGTGGCGCAGGTCCAGGCCGAGGCGCAGGCGGACGAGCTGTCGGCCCTGCTTCGGGCGGCCTTGCTTCGGATTGACGCGCTGGAGGCCAACTTGAGCGCTCCGGCCACACAGGCCCCCGCGGTCGCCGCCCCGGTGGCCGCCGCCCCCGCGGCCCCGAAGGTCAAGCGCGGCAAAACGGCCCGGGGCACCTCCGGGGCCTGAACGCGCGCCCGGGCTGCGGATCAGCGCAGCGGCGCCCAGGTGCCCGCCGGGAGGGCGGCGCTGGAGGGCGGCGCGTCGGCGGCCAAGATGTAGGTGGCGCGGCGGTTCCGCAGCTCGTCGGTCTCGTCGGGGGTCGGCACCAGCAGGCCGTTCTCGCCAAGCCCCCGCACAAAGACCGGCCCGGAGAAGCCCTGGGCCTTGAACCACTCGGCGATGGCCCGCGCCCGGAGCTCGCTGAGGCGCTGGTTCTTCGCGCCGTCGCCCACGGTGTCGGTGAAGCCCGCCACATAGAGCTTGACCGGCGCCACTGCGCCGTACTTGGCGACCACGGCGTTGATCTCGGCGAGCGCGGCGCTGAGCTTGGGCACCTCGCTCGGGGCGATCGCGGCGTCGCCGCTGCCGAAGACGACGTCCACATGGGGGACGTCGTAGTGCCAGGGGTAGAGGTCCAGCTTGCCCCAAAAGCCGCTCTTGTCCGTCGCCTTGACCTCCAGCCGCAGGGCCTCGGCGCCCTTGTCGGTCCAGCTCAGGTCGAGCGCGCTGCCCGCCGGACCGCCGGGGCCCTTGCCGCCGCCGATCAAGCCATCGACACCGTAGACGTCCACCTCGACGCTGTCTGTGGCGCGATCCACCTGCAGGGTGAGCCGCCGGGCTTCGGTGTCCACGCCCTCGGCCGTCACCTGGATCTTCATCGGCGGGTGCTGCTCGACCTCGAAGCGGAGCGGCAGATCGCCGCCGCTGCCGTCCGGGAGCGTGATGCTCAGCGTGCCCTCGCAGCGGTGCTTGCCTTGGGGCACCGGCAGCTCGATCCGCACGCGGGCGCCGGAGCGGGCGGGCCCCACGCTGCGCGCCGGGGTGCTCCCGCACTTGAGGTTGACGTTGAGCTCAGTGAGCTCCGCGCGAACGACCACGGTGAGCGCCGGGGTGGCCTGCCCGACCTGACCGGCGCGCTCGACCTCGATGCTGACGGCGTCTTCGCCGCGGGCCGGTGCGGCGTGCAGCCACAGCGCCGCGAAGGGGAGGCCCAGCACCAAGGCGGGGCGGACCGCGGGCAAGAGCCGGACATCCGGACAGAATCTGGTCGAAAACATCGACGCTCCAGGGTTCACAGGGCGGGCGGACAGGTTAGCTCACGCGCCCCCAACGGGCAGCGCGCCGCGTGCTGCGGGCGCGCCCCCGGCGGCCCCCGCGCAGCAGAGCGCCCGCCCGAGCCCGCTGAGCGGGTCTTGCCCGCACGGAGCCACGATGAGTCAAGTTGCTGATGTTTCCGCGATCCTGAGCCGCCTCGGCCTCGAGCCCGTCAACGCTGGCGCCTGGCTGAGCGGGCCCTTGGCGGTGAGTGGCGCGGTGGTCGCCTGCGAGAACCCCGCCACCGGCCAGACCTTGGCCTCGGTTCAGCTCGCCAGCGCCGCCGAGTACGACCAGGTGGTGTCCGCGGCGCAGGCGGTCTTCGGGCGCTGGCGCATGCTGCCCGCCCCCAAGCGCGGCGAGATCATCCGAGAGATCAGCGAGGCGCTCCGCGCCCACAAGGCCGATCTCGGCGCGCTGGTCACCCTCGAGGTCGGCAAGATCGCCAGCGAGGGCCTCGGCGAGGTCCAAGAGTCCATCGACATGGCCGACTTCGCGGTGGGCCTGTCCCGGCAGCTCTACGGCCTCAGCATGCACAGCGAGCGGTCCCGCCACCGCATGTTTGAGCAGTGGCACCCGCTGGGCGCCGTCGGCGTCATCACCGCCTTCAACTTCCCCAATGCGGTCTGGGCCTGGAATGCCCTGGTGGCGATGGCCTGCGGCGACGTGGTGATCTGGAAGCCCTCGATCAAAGCGGCGCTCACCGCGGTCGCCACCCACCGCATCTGCGCGGCGGTGCTCGAGCGCCACGGCTTCGGCGGCGTACTCAGCCTGATCATCGGCGCTGACGCTGAAGTCGGCGAGGCGATGATCCATGACAAGCGCATCCCGTTGATCAGCGCCACCGGCTCCACCCGCATGGGCCGCCACGTCGGGCAGGTGGTCGCGGCTCGCCTCGGCCGGAGCCTGCTGGAGCTCGGCGGGAACAACGCCATCATCGTGGAGAAGGACGCCGACCTCGACCTCGCCGTCCGCGGGATCCTGTTCGGCGCGGTGGGCACCGCCGGCCAGCGCTGCACCACCACCCGCCGCCTGTTCCTGCACGCCGACATCGCCGAGGCCCTGACCCAGCGCCTCGTCAACGCCTACAAGCAGGTCCGCATCGGAGATCCGCTCGATCCCGCCACGTTGATGGGGCCGTTGATCGATGAGGGCGCGGTGCGGGACTACGAGCGCGCCATCGAGTCCGCGGTCGCCCAGGGCGGCGAGCTGCTGGTCGGCGGCAGCCGCGTCGATCGGCCCGGGCACTTCGTTCTGCCCACCATCATTCGGGCGCGCCACGATCTGCCGATCTGCCAGCACGAGACCTTCGCGCCCATCCTCTACATCAGCACCTACACCGACCTCGCCGACGCCATCCAGTGGCAAAACGACGTGCCGCAGGGCCTGTCGAGCTCGATCTTCACCGACAGCTTCCGCCAAGTGGAGCGCTTCTTGTCGGCGGAGGGCAGCGACTGCGGCATCGCCAACGTCAACATCGGCACCAGCGGCGCCGAGATCGGCGGCGCCTTCGGCGGCGAGAAGGAGACGGGCGGCGGCCGCGAGGCGGGCAGCGACTCCTGGAAGGCCTACATGCGGCGCCAGACCTGCACCCTCAACGGCAGCGGCGACCTGCCGCTGGCCCAAGGCGTGCGCTTCGACCTCTGATCGACCCGCTGCGGCCCAGGAGCACCGATGCGCCACGCCCACCGCCAAGGCGAGAGCAAGGTAGACTTGCTGCTGCTGTTCACTGTTTTGGTGCTCGGCCTCCTGGTGCTGGCCTGGTGGCGCATGCCCGAGGTCCAGCGGGCGGTGCGCTTGGTCGCCGATCAGATCGAGGCCAGGGTCAACGCCCGCTGAGGCCGCGCCCGGCGTTCACTCTGGGATCGGCGGAGGGGCCAGGGTGGCGTCCAGCGCGTCGACGATGGCGCGGAGCGAGGGGCGGAGCGGAGCGGAGCGGAGGGCTTCAGCCGCCACCGCGCGGGCCTCTGGCGCTCGGCCGAGGCCGATGAGCGCCCGGGCGCGCAGCTCCGCCAAGATCGGCGAGGCCTGAAAGCCGAGGCGCTCGTGCTCCAGCACCTGCAGCGCATCCTCGGGGAGGCCCTCCTGCAGGCTGATCTCGGCGCGGAGGGCCCAGACCTGCAGGTTGTCGTTCCGCCCCCGGGGCAGTGACTCCAAAGCGGCGATGGCCTCCTCGTACAGCCCCTCGTCGAGCAGCAAGCGCGCGCGCAGCAGCTCCAGGGCCGCGACCTTTCGATCGGCCGCCCGATCGGCGAGCTGCAGCGCCTCCCAGGCCCCTTCGGTGTCGCCGCGGGCCCGAAGCACCCGGCCGAGGGCGCAGTAGGGCAGGGGAGAGGCGGGCCCCCAGGCGATGGCCCGCTCGGCGAGCAAGAGGGCCTCGTCGAGATCACCGACCGAGAGGTGATCCTCGGCGATCTCCATCATCACCTGGGCGTCGACCGTGGCGCTGCGCTCGCCCCGCATCAGCACCCCGAGCCGGAGCTGCGCCGCCTCCGAGCCCCGGCCGAGCTCGCGGAGGGCGTCGGCGTGGTCCCCGAGGCCCTGCTGCTCGTACCAGTCCGAGCCCAGCGCGAAGTCGAAGGTCGCCACCGCGTCCCCCGAGAAGCCCGCCCGGGCGAGGGTCGCCCCGAAAATAGCGATGATGTCCGGATCATCGCCCTCCTTCACCAGGGCGCGGAGCAGCTCGCGGTGGGCGAGGCGCACCTGCCCGAGGCGCAGCGCCCGCAGGATCAGCGGCGGGCTGCGCGCGCCGGCTGGGGTCGAGGTCAAAGCGACCGCGCCCAGGCTGAGCCCGAAGGCCGCGCCGGTCACCGCCGGTCCGGGCGGGCCGACCCCCAGCCCGGCGAGCAGCCGAAGCGCCAGCAGCGCGCGCCCCACGTGCTTGAAGGTCCAACGATGCACGCGCCTCTCCGGCATGCGCGCCTCCCGGCGGGATGGGGTCGCTCGGGGGAGCCGCGCCAGCGATCCGCCGCGGGGCTGCCCCTCGTCGCGCCCTTAGGCCGCGGACCGCGCGCACGCCATGGTGGGGGCCGGCCGGACAGAGGAAGTCGGCCGCTCAGGGTGACGGCGGCGCCGCTTTCAAGTAAAGCCAGGGACGCCCCGCGCCCCCGTCGCGTCCGCAGCGAGCGGGCACTGCGCCGTCCATCGCCTCGAACAGGTCCCCGCCATGCACCGCCTCCTTCGACCCGCGCTCCTCCTGCTCGCCGCCTGCAGCGGAGGGTCCGAGGCGCCCGCGCCCGCCCCAGCGCCCGCCGCCGCGCCCGCCGCCCCGACCGGCCCGCGCCCCAACCTGGTGCTGCTCACCCTCGACACCACCCGGGCCGACCACCTCGGCGCCTACGGGCACGCCGGCGCTGAGACCCCGACCATCGACGGCCTCGCGCGCGAGGGGCTGATGTTCCAGCGGGCCTACTCGGTCATCCCGCTCACCACGCCCGCGCACTCCTCGATGATGACCGGGCTCTACCCAACGCGGCACGGCATCCACAACAACGGCGACGCCATCCTCCCCGACGAGCTGACCACCTTGGCCGAGGTCCTCCACGGCCGGGGCTACAGCACCGGCGCCTCGGTCTCGGCCTTCGTCACCACCAAGATCTGGAACATCGACCAGGGCTTCGACGCCTACTTCGATCAGGTGAAGGCCGACGAGGCGCGCCGCAGCCGGGGGCGCTGGGCCCGCGAGCGCCGGGCCGGCGAGGTGGTGGACGACCTCATCGCCTACGTCGAGGGCCTGCCGCCGGGCGCCCCCTTCTTCATCTGGGGCCACTTCTACGACCCCCACGATCCCTACGAGCCGCCCCCGGAGTACCGCGAGCGCTTCCCCAACCGGCCCTACGACGGCGAGATCGCCTACATGGACGCCCAGATCGCCCGGCTCAAGGCCGTTGTCGACGCCCGGGCGGCGGCCGACGGCACGGCCTGGATCTTGGTGGCGGACCACGGGGAGGCCCTGGCCAAGGAGCACGGCGAGGCCACCCACGGCATGTTCGTCTTTGACCCCACCATGCGGATCCCCTTCATCGTCCGGCCGCCGGTGCCCTTGGCCCAGGGCCTCGTCGAGCGCGCCGCGACGGTGAGCAACGTGGACGTGATGCCCACGGCGCTCGGCCTGCTGGGCCTCACCGCCGATCCCGGCCTCGATGGTGTGGATCTCTCCGGCTTTATTCAGGGCAAGGGGCCGAGCCGCCCGCCGGTCTACATGGAGGCCGAGGCCCCCAAGCAGCGCTTCGGCTTCGCGCCCGAGCACGCCATCGCCGACGGCCCGCTCAAGCTGATCGACACGCCCAACCCGCGCCTGTTCGACGTCGACGCCGACCCCAAGGAGGAGAACAACCTCTTCGCCGCCCGCCCAGCGGATGCGGCCCGCCTCAAGCAGGTCAACGTCGAGGTGCAGGCCAAGCGGGTGGCCGGCGTGGCCTCCGACGCCTCGCCCGAGGTGCTCGCGCAGCTTGAGGCGCTTGGCTACGTCGGCGGCGCGGAGCCCTCCGCAGCAGCCACTGGCCCGCTGCTCGACGCCAAAGACCAGACGGTGCTCATCGGCGCGCTCGAAGACGCCCGTCGGCTCTCGACCCGCGGCCAGCTCAAGGAGTCGGAGGCCAAGTACCGCGAGGTCCTCCAGGTCCACCCGCAGATCGGCGAGGCCCGGCTCGGCCTCGCGCGCACGCTCACCCAGCAGCGCAAGCACCCCGACGCCGAGAAGGTGCTGCGGGAGGCCCTCGCCCTCGAGCCGCAGAGCACGGTCATCCGCACCACCTTGGCCGCGAACCTCGAGGCCCAGGGTCGCCTGGCCGAGGCGCTGGCCGTCACCGAGGAGGTGCTCCTGCAGGTCCCCTCGGACGACATCGCCCGAAACAGCGCGCTGCAGCTCTTGTTCGGCCTCCAGCGCCTCGATGAGCTGACCGCGCGCGCCGACAGCTGGGCCCTCGACGACCCGAACAACGGCACCTACGCCGCCTGGATCGGCCTCACCAAGCTGCAGCGGGGCGAGGTGGCGGCGGCCAAGGCGGCGCTGAGCAAGTCGCTCTCCGACGAGATGCCCCGACGGGCGGTGCAGGCCTCGCTCGGCCGCATCGCGTGGACCGAGGGCCGGCTCGATGAGGCGCTGGTGCACCTGCGCGCCGAGAGCGCCGCCTTCCCCGACAGCCGGCAGGCCCGCATCGACATCGCCACGGTGTTGATGAAGCAGCGCTCCTGGGACGAGGCCGCCGCCGAGTACGCGGCGCTCATCGCCCGCGCGCCCAAGCGGTGGGACCTGCGCCGGGCCTGGGCCCAGGCCGTGTTCAACACCGGCGACTACCCGGCGGCGCGGGACATCCTCGCCCCGGCCCTCGAGGCCACGCCGGAGGACCCCGAGGTGCTGCTCCTGCACGCCAACCTGCTGCAGAAGCTCGGCTCCCCCGAGGAGGCCCAGGCGGTCTTCGCCCGGGCGAAGGAGCTGCACGCCGCGGCCATCGCGTCGAAGCGGGGCATCCCGGAGGACGCGCCGCAGCCCAGCATCCTCGTCGGCGAAGAGGAGTACCAGGCCCTTCAGCAGTACGGCATCCCCGAGCGCTGAGGACAGCGGGCGCTGAGGACAGCGGGCGCTGAGGACAGCGGGCGCGGAGGACAGCGGGCGCTCAGCGCAGGCGGAGCGTCATGCCGCGGTTGCCGACCGCCCAGATGGTGTTGGTGCTGCTTGCCGACAGCGCATAGAGGTTGTTGTCCACGCCGGTGGGCAGGTCGTTGATCTCAGCGCCGTCCGTCTGGAAGGCCACGCCGTTGCTGCCGACGACGATGGCGTCATTGGCGCCGCGGGCCAGCACAGCCCACAGCGAAGCCGTTGTATTGGTGGGGATCTCGTTCCACTGGCTCCCGTCGTAGCGCAGCAGGAGGCCGCCTTCGCCGACCGCCCAGAGCTCGGTCGCGGAGGCGCCCGAGACCCCGTAGAGCTTCTTGCCGGAGGGGTGGAAGGTCGTGGTCCAGGTGCCGGCGCGGCGCATGCTGATGGCGCCGTCCTCGCCCACCGCGACCGCGACCGTGCCGTCGAACCACACGTGGTTGAACTGCGGGTTCTCCGGCACCGGCTGGTAGATCCACTCGCCCTCGATGAGCTCGAAGATCCCGGCCCAGCCGACCGCGAGGAGGTCCGACTCGTCCACGCCAGCGATGGACTCCATGTTCGCGTTGCCCAGCGAGTTGGCCGCGGTCCACTGCTCGCCGTCGAAGGTGGCGATGGCGCCGCCATCTCCGACGCCGACCACCTGCACGGTCGCGCCGTCCACCCGGCCCCAGACGCCGTTGAGGGCCTCGCGGGTGTCGAGGGTGATGGTCTCCCAGGCGCCCTGCGACCGCAGGTAGACCTTGCCGTCTTCGGCGGTGGCGTAGAGGCCGGTGCCCGAGGCGAAGGCGCCGGTGAAGCTCGAGGCCGTCTCCATCCGCACGTCCTCCCAGGCCAGCGCTGCGCCGCCGTCGCCGCCCTCGCCGCCCCCGGTGTCACCGGAGTCATCGGAGGAGGCCGGGAGCTTTCCGCCGCAAGCGCCGAGCAGCGCGGCGAAGCCGACGACGAGCCAGGCGGAGCGGGAGGGGGCGGCGCTGGCGACGGGCCGCGTGAGCGAGCGAGGGGAGGGGAGGCGCGTCATGGCTGCTCCACCGGCGAGGCCGGAGGCTGGGGGCTAAGGCCTCCAGTAGAGCGGGACGGGGCCCCCGATGTCAAGCCCACTGCGTCAAAAGCAGCCAGAGCACGACAATCCTGCCGCCCATTGGTGGCCATCCTGCCGTGCGAGCTCGCCGGGGCCCACGGCCGGGCTCAGGCCCGAGAACGCGCCGCGGGATCAGCGGGATCGACGGCCACGACGCGGTTCCGGCCGTTGGCCTTGGCGGCGTACAGCCGACGGTCGGCGCGGATGAACAGCTCGTGCAGCTCGGCCCCGGGCAGCTCGCCGGTCGAGGACACCCCGATGGACACCGTGACGTCCACCCCCTTGTTCCGGTAGGGCACCGGCGTCCGGCCGACGCTCGCCCGCAGTCGCTCCGCCAGGGCGGTCGCGGCCGACTGGGAGGTGTCGGTCAGGATGACCAAGAACTCCTCGCCGCCCCACCGTCCGAGGATGTCGTCGGCGCGAAGGCCGCGCTCCAGGGTGTTCTTGACCTGACAGAGCACCTGATCGCCGGCGTCGTGCCCGAGCGTATCGTTGACCCGCTTGAAGAAGTCGATGTCGATCAACAAGATGCTGAGCTCGCGGCCGCCCTTGACCGCGAGCGCGATGTCCCGCCGGAGCCGGCCCTCGGTGTAGCCCCGGGTGTAGGCCCCGGTGAGGGCGTCGCGGGCGGCCTTGTCGTACAGATCGTCGTGGAGCTGATCCTCGATGCTGTGAACCAAGCTCACCTTGAAGATCACCCCGCGGCCCAAGCGGATGAGCGCCCCGTCCTGCACCAGCACGCCGGCGCGGCCCACCACCACGTCGCCGACCCAGGTGCCGTTGGTCGAGCCGTTGTCGCACAGCCACAGGTGGCCTTCGGGGGCCAGCGCGCCGCTGTCGGGGGCGACGTCGCAGAGCACGCAGTGGCGCCGCGAGACCTCGGTCTCGTCGATCTGGATCCGGTTGGAGGGCGCCCGCCCGATCGAGGCCGGCAGCGCGGCGAGGCTGTAGGCGCGGCCGACGTCCGGCCCCCGCATCATGACGAGGCGGGGCAGGTAGGGGCCGCTGAGCGCGGAGGGCGGCCGGCTGAGGTCTTCTCGTGTCGGATCGTCGTCGAGCGAGTTGTTGTTGAGCCCCACCACGTCATCCTCCGCCGGTACGAATGTTGCTTCGGGGCGCCCGATGGGGCCCTCGCCTGGAGCGACCTGCCCATTGGCTGGGTGCGCACGCGGGGAGCGGTGCGGCGGGGTGGATCGCCCCGCCTGCCTCCACCTCGGGGCTACGGATCCCGCGACCCCGGACTTGAGGGGCACTCGGACCTCGGCAGGCCGGTCCGTCGCGCCCCCCGATCACCCGTGGCCCCAGCCGCCCGCGCTGTGATCGGCCGCGGGAAAAAGCTCAGCGCGGACCGGCGCCCGTCGAGGCGTCGCGCTCGGCGAAGCTGGCCAGCAGCTCATCGGCGCGCTGGCGGTAGCCCTCGTCTTCAGCGCGCTGGCGGACGATGTCGATGAGCGAACGGGCGAGCACCGCGTCGCCGGTGGCGTAGGCCGCCCGCGCCAGGCCGAGCCAGGCCGGCAGGTAGGCCTCGGGCTCGCTGGGCCAGCGGGTCACGAGGGCGCTCCACTCCCGCGCGCTGCCCGGGGCGTCGCCGGCGCCGAGCAGGGCGTTCGCCCGGGCCTCGACGAGGCTGGCGTCCCAATCGGTGCCCAGGCCCTCGGCGGAGGCGTCGGCCAGGGCGTCGGCGGCCGCGGCCCAGGCGCCGGCCCGCACATGCAGCCGCGACAAGCGGATCCGGGCGTCCAAGGCGATCTCCGGGCTCGGATCGTCCCGGAGCGCGTCGAGCTGGGTGGTCGCGGCCCCTGCGTCCCCGGCGGCCGCCAGCGCCTCGGCCTGCCCGATCAGGGCCCAGGCCCGGGCGATCGGCTCCGGCGCGGCCACCGCCGCCTCCGCGAAGGCCGCCGCCGCCTCGGCCGGCTGGTTGAGCGAGAGCAGCGTGTCGGCCTTGCCTTTGGCAGCGGCGTAGCGCGCGTCGCTCTCGGGATCGGCCGCGGCCCCCGCCTCGCCCCAGGTGGCCAGGGCCGCGTCCCCTTGGCCCGCGGCGAGCTGAAGGGCCGCCCGCAGCTCGGCGACCTCGGCCCGCGCGTCGGGATCCGCGGGCTCCAGCCCAGCGATCGCGGCGAGGGCGCCCGGCAGGTCTCCAGCGTCGCGGAGGATCGCGCTCAGCGCCATTTTGCCGAGGCGCTGAAGCTCGGGGTCCGCCGGCGCCATGGCCAGCGCGGCGGTCACCTGGGCCTGGGCCTCGGCCCCGCGACCCGCCATGGCCAGGGCCTCGGCCAGCTCGATGAGGACAGCGGCGCGGGGCGCACCCTCGGCGCTGAGGGCCGCCACCTGCTCGAGCTGGGGGATGGCCCGGCCCAGATCGCCCGCGCCCCGCGCCCGCAGCGCGCCGTCGAGCAGCAGGGGCAAGGCCAGCGCCGGGGCCTCGGCGGCCAGGGCGTCCCGCTGGGCCCGGCGGTCGGCCGCCATCGCGGGCGCCCCCCGGGCTTCGTCCGCCACGGCCGCGAGGTCGAGCAGCACGATCTTGCGCTCGGGCTCAGTGACCTGAACGAGCGCGAGCTCGGCGACCCGGCTGGCCTCCGCCCAGTCCTCGGCCGCGCTCGCGGCCCGCACCGCCCCGACCATCGCGTCAGCGATCTGCTCGGGATCAACGTCCTTGCGACTATTTTGGGCAATTTGCAGCACCGATTGGTAGGCGCTGAGCGCGTCGCTGAACCGGCCTTGGCGCTCGAACAGCTCGCCGCAGGTCAGGTGCGCGGCGGCGAGCAAGGCGGGCTCGTCCACGGTGGTCGCCTGACCGCACAGCGCGGCGGCGGCGTCGAGATCCCCGCCCTCGGCCAGGCTCAACATCAAGGAGATGCGCGCGCTCGCCGCGCTCGGGTGGCCGGGCGCGACCACGCCCAGCAGGGCCCGCCACGCCTCCCGTGCCTCCTCGGGGCGCTCGTCCTCCAGGGCCATGTCGGCGCGCTCTTGCCAGGCCCGCACCCGGTATTCGGGGTCGGCCGCGCGCTCGGCCACCGCCCGGTAGAGGTCCCGGGCCTTCTCCCGCTCGCCGCTCACCCGGGCGACCTCCGCGAGGCCGAG
>CANHON010000120.1 GCA_947462115.1 Deltaproteobacteria bacterium
CTTGGCGGGCGCGGCGGCCGAACGCCAGCCCGCGCCAGGCCGACCGGCGGCGGCCACAGGCCGGCCGGCGCGCAGCGACGGCGGAGTGCCCCGGCGCGAACCCGAGAGGGGGGCCGACCGGAGCGCAGCGGAGGGGGCGCCCAGACGCCGAGACGTCTGGATTGGCTTGGGTGGCTTAGAAGCCCTGGCCCATGAACAGGTAGACCGCGCCCGAGTCTGCGCCGTTGCCGTCGTTGTTCATCGCGCCGGCCATGATGTCGTCAAAGCCGTCGCCATCGATGTCCCCGACGCCGCGGGCCCGCAGGCGATCCTCGGCGCCGGTGCCGGCCCGCTTCATGTCGGCGGTGGACAGCGAGACGGCGCCTTGGATGGGGCCGCGCACCATGTACAGCGCGCCGGCGTTGGTGGCGCCTGCGTCGTTGTAGCCGCTGCCGATGACCACATCGCCGTAGCCGTCGCCGTCCACGTCGCCGGCCGGGGCGACGCTGTCGCCGGTGTAGTCGTTGACCGCCTCGCCCAGCAGCCGGTCGCCGAACACGCCGAGGCTGGAGGTGCCGCCAGCGAGCGGACCGTACACAATGTAGGCCCCGCCGGCGTTGGTGAAGGCCGTGTCGTCGTTTTTGTTGCCGACGATGAGATCAGCGTAGCCGTCGGCGTTCAGGTCGCCTGCGGTGCTGACGCTGACGCCGTTGCCGATGTTGGCGCCGGCGCCCTCGCCGTTGAGCTTGGCCGAAGCGTCGCCTGCGTCGAAGCTCCCGGTGATGCCGCCCGAGAAGACGTAGACCGCGCCGGCGTCGAGCCCGCCCTCGTCGTCGGCCCGCGCCGCCAGCGCCAGATCGTTGAGGCCGTCACCGTCCATGTCGCCCGCGCCCCAGCAAGAGGCGCCCAGCTCGTCGTTGTCGACGTCGCCGGAGATGATGAGGGGCGCGCTGTTCAGCGAGAGCGCGCCGCTGGGCGGGGTGGTGAACAGGTAGACCGCGCCGCGCCGGGTGCCGCCGCGGCCGGCGTACTGGGCGCCGATCATCAGGTCATCTTGGCCGTCGCCGCTGATGTCGCCGACCCACGCGATCTCGCCGGCGATATCGCCCGCCGCTTCGCCGTAGAGAGCGGCTTCGCTTGCGTTGGCCGACAGGGTGCCGGAGGCCGGTCCGTAGAACAGGTAGCCCGCGCCCGAGTCGGCGCCGTTGGTGTCCACGCCGATGGCGCCCACCAGCATGTCGGCGAAGCCGTCGCCGTTGACGTCGCCCACGCCCGCGACCCCGCGCCCAAAGTTGTCGCCGGCCGACTCGCCGGTGATCTTGAGGTCGGCCGAAGCCAAGGTGTCGGTGCCGCTGAGCGCGCCGCCGAACACAATGTAGACCGCGCCCGCGTCGGTGCCACCGTCGTCGTCCCGCAGGGCGCCGACCGCGAAGTCATCGATGCCGTCGCCGTTCCAGTCGCCCACGCCGTCGAAGCCGGGGTCGCCCTGGCCGGCCCGGTCGCCGGCGCTCTCGCCCCACCAGGTCGCCTCGGCCAGCGTGACCAGATCGGCGGTGTAGGGGGCGCAGCCGCTGTGATCGCCGCTGCAGTCGTTGTCGTAGCCGTCGGCGCAGACCTCGGCGGCCAGCGGGTTGACCAGCGCCACCTCGTCTTCGCAGTCCACATCGACCTCGAAGCCGTCCTGGTCGGCGTCGTAGTCGCTGTCGCCGAGGCAGTTCTGATCCACGCCGTCGTACCAGACCTCGGCGGCGCCGTCGTAGACGTCGGCCCGCGCGTCGTCACAGTCGGTGCCAGCGTAGAGATCGCTGTCCTGGCCGTCAATGTCGGCGTCGTAGTCCGAGAGCGCATCACAGTCTTGGTCGATGCCGTCGTACCAAGCCTCGATGGCGGCCGGGGAGCGCGCGGCGTCCGTGTCGTCGCAGTCGTCGCCGCCGCTGGCGAGGGTGGCGTAGCCGTCGAGATCGGCGTCGTAGTCGCTGGCCCCGTTGCAGTCTTGGTCGACCCCGTCGTACCAAAGTTCGGTCTCGCCGGGGCGGATGTTGGCGTCGGCGTCGTTGCAGTCGGGGCCGCCGCAGGCCGAGGCGATGGCGCCGTCGGTGTCGGTGTCGACGTCGTCGGTGACCAGATCGCAGTTGTTGTCGATGCCGTCGCACAGCTCGGTGGCGCCGGGGTTCACCGCTGCGTCGGCGTCTCGGCAGTCCGTTGCGTTGGACACATAGCCGGAGGGGGCGCTGCAGCGCTGGACCGTCAGCGCCGGCTTGCCGTAGCCGTCGGCGTCGGCGTCCCGGTAGAAGGTGAGCTCGCCGGTGGCGCCAGGCTCGTCGATCTTGGCGTCGCAGTCGTTGTCCAGCCCGTCGCAGGCCTCGGTGGCCGCGGGGTTGACGGCGCCGCGCGTGTCGTCGCAGTCAAGCTTGTTGTTGACGTAGCCGGCGGATGGGAAGCAGGCGGTCTCCCGAAGGGTGGGGTTGCCGTAGGTGTCGCCGTCGCCGTCTGCGTAGTAGGTCGCGACGCCGACAGCGCCGGCCTCGTCGATCTTGGCGTCGCAGTCGTTGTCTTTGAGGTCGCAGACCTCGGTGGCGGCGGTGTTGATGGCCGCATCGGCGTCGTTGCAGTCGAGCTTGTTGTTGACCGTCGAGGGCGGCGCGAAGCAGGCCCGGGTGGGCGTGCCGGCGGCGTTGCCTTGGCCGTCGGCGTCGGCGTCGGCGTACCAGCTCTTGATGCCGACGGTGCCCGGCTCGTCGGCAACGCCGTCGCAGTCGTTGTCCTGGAGGTCGCAGGTCTCCGTGGCGCCGGGGTAGCTGAGGTTGCTCGCGTCGTTGCAGTCGCCATTGAGGGCCGTGTAGCCAACGGGGGCGAAGCAGGTGCGGACCCGGCCGGCGCGCACGCCGTAGCCGTCGCCGTCGATGTCGCGGTAGAAGTAGGCGGTGCCCACCACGCCCATCTCGTCGATCTTGGCGTCGCAGTCGTTGTCTTTGAGGTCACAGATCTCGGTGGCGCCGGGGTAGCTCTGCGCGTTGTTGTCGTCGCAGTCCACGGAGTCGCCGAAGCCGTCGCCGTCGAGGTCTGCGCCGAGCGCCGAGACGTCCGCGGTCACCTGCGGTTTTCCAGCCTCCTCCCGACAGGCGGCGAGGCTCAGGCTGAGGGGCAGGCCGAGCACGCGCAGGAGGCGGCTGGTCGCTGGGGCGATGGGGAAGCGGGGCATGGGGGACTCCGTTGCTGACCGGGGGTTCGGTCACCCTGCCTCGGAGCTTTAGGGTCAGGTGGGCCCCGCGAGGGCAGCGCCGCGCTGTGGGGTCGGCTGGCCGGCGGATCCGCGGGATGACCCGCATGGGTCAGCCGTTGGGGGCCCGCCGATCGGGGGATCACCGGACCCTACAGCGGCGAGCCGTCGTCGCCCCTCTTGTGGCGTCCCCGCCCCTCGATGGGGCTACTCGGCGAACATTCCGATGGTCTGGGCGGCGTCGTCGGCGATCGTCAGGGCGCCCTCCCAGGTGGGGTGGCGGATGATGAGGTAGCCGTCGCTCACCAAGGTTTGCTTCCAGTCGCGGCGGCGCTGGCCGGGGCGGAGCAGGTCTTCGACGAGGATGTGGTCGCGGTTCCGGCGAATGAAGTCGTGGAGGCCGGTGATCCGCTGGATGACGCCCTGGCCCTGCGCCCGCTTGAAGATGATCGCGCAGTTGTACATGCGGGGGTGCGTGATGTCGACCTTGCCCCAGCAGACCGCCCGGGCCCACTCGCGGTAGAGGTCGATGTCGCTCGTGAAGTTCATCTGGTCGATGAGGCGGGCGCCGCCCACCCGGCAGCCGATCTCGCCGAAAACGACCTCGCCGTTGGGCTTCCGGTACCATTCCATGTGGGTGAAGCCGGTGCCCATGCCCAGCGCCTTCATGACGCCGCGGCCGAGCTTGATGCCGGCCTGGATGTGCGGCTGGTCGAGGTCGCGCACGGTGACCACCGCGGGGCTGATCCACTCGTTGGTGCGGGCGATGAGGGGCCGCGGCAGGTAGCGGCACACGTTCTCGTAGACGGGCACGCCGTTCACGCAGATGGTGTCGTAGGTGTACTCCTCGCCGTCCACGAACTCCTCGCAGGAGGCCTCGGTGACGTGGGCGGTGGCGCGGATCACCGCGTCGAGCTGGGCGGCGGTGTCCACCCGGTGGGTGTCGGCGCTGCCGGCGCCGGCGATCGGCTTGAGGATCAACGGGAAGCCCAGGCGACCGGCCGCCGCGCGGACCTCGGCCTGGGTGCGGACGCGCTCGGCCTGGGGCACGCGGAGGCCGGCGCGGGCCACCCGGTCCTTCATCAGCTGCTTGTCGCGGAAGCCCTCGACCGTATCGGCCGACATGCCCGGAACGCCCAGGGCCTCGCGCACCTTGGCGGCGGCGATGACCAGGGGCTCCCACAGGCTCTCCACCCGGTCGACCTTGCGCCCGCGCAGGGCGATGGAGAGGCTGTGTACGAGGCTGTTCTCGTCGAAAAGGCGGGGGACCTGGATGTACTCCGTCAGGGCCTTGCGGGTCTTCTCGGGCAGGCCGGCGGCCGGGCCCTCGCCCACGCCGATGACCTGGGCGCCGACTTCAGCGAGGCCCCGCACAAAGTCGGGCATCTCGGCTGGGTATCCTGGGGACAGAAAGACGACGCGCATGGCACCTCCGCTCGCTGCGGGCCCCCAAAGGCTGGGGCGCCTCGGCCGCGCTGAGCGCCAATTGTAGCAAGGGCGGGGCCGCCGCGGGCGGGGTGCCCGGAGCGCAATAGGTGGGCCGCGGAGGAGTCTGCATGCCCGCCTCGCCGCTTCGCACGGTCGTTTTTGTCGCCCCCTTCCCCGCAGATACGACGCTGCGCTTCTGCGCCGCGGTCGGGGGCCTCGCCAATGTGCGCCTCATCGGCGTCTGCCAGAAGCCGCCGCCCAACCCGGGCGCCCTGGGCTTCCAGCACATCGAGCTCGTGAACGACGCGCTGGACGTTGATCAGCTCACCGACGCCGTGCGCCGCATCCAGGGCGTGGTGGGGCCGATCCACCGCCTCGTCGCCGTGCTGGAGGACCTTCAGGTGCAGCTTGGGCACGTTCGGGAGCGGCTCGGCATCGAGGGCCCCAACGTGCGCACGGCCTCCTGCTTCCGCGACAAGGCCCTGATGAAGGACGTCCTGCGCGGCGCCGGGCTGCCCTGCGCCCGCCACAAGATGCTGCACTCCGAGCAAGACCTGTGGGACTTTGTCGAGCAGGTCGGCTTTCCGGTGGTGGTCAAGCCGCCGGCGGGCGCGGGCTGCCGCTCCACCTGGCGGGTCAGCGATCCGCAGACCTTGGTCGAGGCCCTCCGCGATACCCGGCCCAGCCCGGCCCGCCCGGTGCTCGCCGAAGAATTCCTCACCGGCGCGGAGCACAGCCTCGAGACGCTCGTGGTCAACGGCATTCCGCGCCTGTGGTCGGTGACGCGCTACTACCCCTCGCCGCTGGAGGTCACCGAGAAGGACTGGATCCAGTGGTGCGTGGTGGCGCCCCGCGAGCGTGACATCCCGCTGTTTGAGCGGGCCCGCGACCTGTCCTTCGCGGCGATCAAGGCCTTCGGCCTGCGCGACGGCCTCACCCACATGGAGTGGTTCCACCGCCCCGACGGCAGCCTCGCCATCGGCGAGATCGCCGCCCGCCCGCCCGGCGCCCGCATCGTGCAGCTGACCGGCATCGCCCACGGCTGCGACCTCCACGTGGCCTGGGCCCGCGCGGTGGTGGACGGCGCCTTCGACGGGCCCTTCCCGCGGCAGCGCGCCGCCGGCGTGGCCTTCCTGCGCGGGCAGGGCAAGGGCCGGGTCAGCAAGATCGAGGGCCTGGACGAGGCGCAGCGCAAGATGGGCGCGCTGGTCGTCGATCGCAAGCTGCCAGAGGTCGGGCAGCCCCGCGCCTCGGGCTACGAGGGCGAGGGCTGGGTCGTCGTCTCGCACGACCGCACCGAAGTGGTGCGCCAGGCGCTGTTTGAGCTCATCACCACCGTGAAGGTGAGCTACAGCGGCGCCTGATCAAGGGCGGCAAAGACAGGGGCGGGGGCTGCCCGCCCCCGCAACGCCCCCGGACGCCTGCGCAGGACGACGCTCCGGGTGAGGCGGCGCCCGGCGCATCAGATGGCGCGCGCGTGGACCTTCACCGTGTCGCCGATGTCCATCAAAATGGCCTTGCACACGTCAAAGTCGGGGTGGACCACCTGCACCCAGGCGTTGGCCATGTAGCCGGCCTCGACCGGCTGGGTGCGGGTGCCGGCGGGCGGCAAGAAGGCCTTGAGGATGCTCGGGCCGTGGCGGCGCTGGACCTCGTCGACGCCGCTGTAGCCGGTGATCACGCCGTCGCGGTCCGGGCGCAGCGCCAGCAGGCCCGCGGCCTTGCGCTCGTGGAGGGTCGGCGGCAGGCGGCCGTGGCAGACCGCCTGGGCCCAGGCCTCGTAGATGTCGAAGCCGCCGGCGGCCGCGTAGAGGTCCCACACGCTCACGCCGGGCGGGCGGGCGCCGATCTCGGAGAAGGTCAGGCCCTTGGGGCCGAAGAACCACTCCATGTGGGTGGCGCTGGTGCCGATCCCCATGACGTTGACGATGTTTCGGCCGAAGCGGCGCAGCTCCTGGTAGCCGCTGGACTCGAGGCGGTTGGTGACCACGAGGTAGGGGTTGATCTCGCGGCTGCGCATGCTGTCGAGCACGCCCGGGTAGTAGTGCGAGATGCTCTCAAAGCCGACCTCACCGTTGACGGTGATGGTGTCGTAGAAGCCCTCGTGGCCGACGATGAAGTCCTCGGCGGTGAAGTGCCCCTGCCGCTGATCGAGGGCCCGCTCGGCGATGGCCGCTTCGAGCTCGCCGACGTTGTTGATCTTCACCGTGCCGTGGGCGCCGGCGCCCTCGCGGGGCTTGAGGATGAACGGGAAGCCGTTGCGGCGGGCGAAGGCCCGGGCGTCTTCGCCGCGGTGCACGGCGGCCTGGGCGGCGCAGGGCACGCCGCGCTCCAGCAAGAACTTCTTCATCTCGAACTTGTCGCGGCAGCGCAGCACCACGTCGGCGCTGAGGCCGGGGATGCCGGTCGCGCCGCGCACCTCCGCCGCGGCCAACATGTGGGCCTCGACGGTGGTCTCGAGGTGGTGCACCCAGGGGCCCCGGCGCTGGATGCGCCGCACCGCCGCCTCGAGGTGCCCGGGATCGCAGACGTTGGGCACCTGCTCCCAGCCGTCCAGAAGGCCGCGCAGCTCGCCGTCCAGCTGCTCGGCGGCGGCCTCCCCGACGCCGGTGACCCGGGCGCCGGCTTGTTTGAGGCCCCGAACGAAGCGGCGCTGGTTGGCGGGGAAGTGGGGCGCGACGAAGATGACGTGCATGGGATGATCCTCGACGAACAGAGCAGAGGGCAGGGGCCAGGGGCTAGGCGTGCTGGATGCCGAGGCGCTCGGCCTCGGTCTTGCGCCAGAACTGGACCAAGCCGAAGAAGTGGTCGGTGAACTGGTCGATCTCGTGCGCCGGGTACAGCGCCGCCACCTTCAGCCGCACCACCTCCTTGAAGGCCGCCGTGCCGAAGTAGTCGTAGGCGAGCTGATCGAGGTGGCTGAGGTGCTCCTCGCAGAAGGCGGCGAAGGCCTCACTGTCGAAGTGCTTGCGGGCGATCTGGTCGTACATCTCGAGCTTCTCCTGCCAGGGCAGGTCGAGGTCAGCGATCTCGAGGTAGCCGTGCCAGTGGGCGTTCAGCCGCATCGGCCGCTTGGTGGCGGCGCAGAAGATCGACCACTTGAGCAAGGCCTTGACCAGCCACGGGAAGTGGTAGTGCAGGCTCGTCACCTGGCTGTCGGGGCAGGCGTTGGCGAAGTCGATGGGGTGGAGCGTGCCCGCCGAGCGCAGCATCTCGCAGGAGTTGAAGTCCCAACCGAAGAAGGCGTTGATCACGCGGACGATCTTGCGGGCGGTCTGGTCCTCCTCGGCGTCGAGGAAGTCGAAGGCGACCCGGTAGCGCCCGTGCAGGGGCTGGTCGGGGTCGTACTTCATGACGTTGACCTGCGGGCCGACGCCGATGCCGCGGATGAACAGGTCCCAGTTGGGGACGCCCTGCTGCAGGTGCTGGACGCGCTCGCCGCTCTTGTCGTAGGCCTTGCTCAGCTCGGCGCGGCTCTTGACCTGCTCGACGCCGACCCAGCCGCCACCGTCATAGGGCTTGAGGAAGGCCGGGAACCCCACGGCCTCGCCCACGCCGCCGAGGTCGAACAGCTTGTTGTAGCGGCGGACCATGATGGCCTCGTCGCCGCTGTCCTTGTTGACCTTGGGCGGGATCATCCAAGTCTCAGGGATCGGCAGGCCGAGACGCATCATCGCGCAGTAGGTGGTGTGCTTCTCGTAGGCTTGGATCGACCATGGGTTGTTCAGCGTGTAAACGCCGTCCATCAGGGTGATCTTCTTCATCCACTCGCGGGTGTGCATGTACCAGTGGGTGATCCGGTCGAGGACCAGATCGTACTTGGGCCGGCCGCGCAGGTTGAAGGGCTCGACCTGAACGCGCTCCACCTCGAAGCGCACGATGTTGCCGCCGATCTCGAGGTGCAGGTCGAGCTGGGCGAGCAGGGCCTCGAAGGCCGCGGGCCAGCACAGGTCGGCGCCGAGGGACAATCCAATCGAACGAGTCTCAACCGCCATGAGGGGCTCCAGGCCGCGGGGGCCGTCGGTCAGTCGGGCGACGGGGGGCCCGCCGCCAAGCGAGGCTACGATAAGAAAAGCGGCGAAGCCGGGGCGGGGCGCCGCCGGTCGCTCACTCGTAGATCATCCACAGGTAGCCGGGAAACAGCCAGGTGAGCGCCTCTCGGAGGCGGTCGCGCCAGCAGATCCAGTTGTGGCCGTCGGGGACCTCGGTGTAGCGCACGTCGAGGTCCGCGGCGCGCAGCAGGGGCTGCAGGCTCCGGTTGTAGTAGATCAGCGACTCAAACTGGCCGCAGCTCATGTAGACGCGCAGATCGCGGCCGCCGAGGCGCTGGGGCTCGCGGCGCAGCTCGTTGACGAAGCCGACCACCGGGTCCCACAGGGCGCCCCGGTCGTGCCGGCCGACGTCGGTGAAGGCGAAGCTGCCAGACTCCAGCAACAAGCGGCCGAATACGCCGGGTCGGCTCCAGGCCGTCCAGAGGCTCGCGACGCCGCCGAAGCTCGCGCCCATGATGCCGCGGTTCTGCGGACCGGGCAGGACCTTGTAGCGGCGCTCAATGGCGGGCAGCAGCTCGTCCACGATCCAGGTCGGGTGGTTGGGGTGGGCGCCGAACTCTTCGTTGCGGCGACCGCCGTCCACCATCGCCACGATGATGGGGATGACCTCGTGGCGGCCGATCAGGTTGTCGAGCACCGTCTTGAGGGCCGTAAACCGCAGGTAGTCGCTGCCGTCGTGGCAGATCAGCAGCGGGTAGGCCTTGTTGGGCCGGTGCTCGCTCGGCAGGTAGACCTGCACCGTGCGGGCGTCGCCCCAGACGGCGCTGTGCACCTCGAAGCTCTCCAAGCGCCCCGGCCGACAGCCCTCCTCGGGCTCGACCCAGCGCGGCGCCTCGTAGCCCGGCATGGGGCATACGCTGTTGGATCCAAAGGGATCGTAGGCCTTGTGCGGGTTGAGCGGGTCGCGCACCCAGCCGGAGCGCGCGCCGCGGGTCAGCTTGAATTTGTACTCGACCCGGCTCGCGTGGGGCAGCTCGATGGCCAGCCAGAACGCGTCGGTGCCGGGGATGCGCTCGAAGGCCTGGTGCGACTCAAGGCCGAACACCCAATGCACGAGGTGCACCGACTCGGTGGGCTTGCCGTCCCAGAAGAAGAAGGTGGCCGTGTCCCCTTCGAGGATGGGGAAGGCTCGGTCGGCGACAAAAGCCCGCAGCAGCGCCACGGCGGCGCCGTGATCGGCGGCGATGGCGCGGCTGAGGTCGACGACGGTCTTCATGACGGGGGCTCCGGTGGGTGCGCGGCGGGGGCGTCGGCGCGGGACTGGGGCGGAGGCGGTGGAAATATCGTCGTGGTCGTTGTTCACGGGGTCACGACCCGGACGGTGTCGGGCGCGGTGCGGGGCGGCGGCAGCTCGAGGACCTCGCCGGGCTCCAGCGGCCGGACCTGGCCCAAGGCGCCGACGAGGCGGGCGGCCTCCGGGCGGCCGCGACTGGTCCATGCACCGTTGACATGCTCGACCCAGGCGCCGTTCTCGAGGGTGATGGCGAGCTCTGGCCGGAGCCGGGCGCTCATGCGGGCCATGCGCTCGGGGTCCACGACGCGCAGCCGATGGGTCGCGTGCGGCAGCCAGATGGCGCCCGGCGTCAGGCGCAGCCCGCTGTCGAGCACCTCGGCTTCGCCGCGGCCGTCAGGCGGATCATCGTAGTAGAGCAGCACCCGGTCGGCGAGGCTCATGGCGCCGGCGGACCAGGCGACCACGCAGCCCCCGCCCTCGACATAGCCCCGCAGCAGCGCGTCGAGGCCGAAGAAGTACATGCGGTTGCGGAGCACGCCGACGTGGCCCCCGGCGATGAGCACGGCCGAGCAGTGGGCGAAGGCGTCTTGGATGCGGGCGTGGCGGTCGCGGGCGGCGGGGTAGGCCCAGGGCTGGGCGGTGGCCGGGAACTCGTCGCGGATCTCGTTGACCCGCTGCACCGTGCGGTCGTCGATGGCCCGCAGGCTCGTGAGCAAAAAGTGCAGCTCGGGCAGAAACAGGCTGGGGTCGCGCTCGATGAGCGCTTGGGTGGCCGAGACGGCGTCGAGGGCCGACTGGAGCTGGGCCCGGTAGGCGGCTTTGTATTGGCGGATGCGCTTTTGCCGAGCGGCGTAAGCAGCGGCCAGCACGGGCTCTTCGGCGTGGACCTCGTCGAACCACGCGTAGATGGGCAGGTGCACCAGCCGGTTTTTGGGCAGGTCGCGGCGCAGGGCGTCGAGCTCGTCCTCGTCGTGGCGCCAGCCGGCGGTGATCACGGCCACCGGGCCGGAGATGCCGTGGGCGGCCAGGACCTCGGGGAGGTTGGGAGCGGGCCGCTGGGGGCCGAGGATGACGACGGGACCGGTCATGAGACGCCCAAGCAAGGGGATGGCACAGCACAGCGGGGCGGGCCGAGCGCGGACTAATGCGGGCCCGGTCGCCTGTCCGCACGGGGCCCTCCGGAGGCCGACCCCGGCGAGCTGTCCGCGGGATTGACGTGCAGGCGGGGGTTTTAGGCGCCGCTGATCTGCACGTCCTCGAAGACGAGGGTGGGCGTCTGGGTCGCGCTGTAGGCGTAGGGGTCGTCGCCGAGGGCCGAGAGCTGGGCGAACAAGCGCACAAGGTTGCCGGTGACGTTCATCTCGCCGATGGGCGGCCCGAGCTCGCCGTCGCGCACGAGGTGCCCCCGGCAGCCGAGGCTGAAGTCGCCGGTGTTGGCGTCGGAATTGCCGCCGAGCCAGCCGGTGATGAGCAGGGCGCTGCGGGCCTGGGCGATGTGCTGCGCGAGATCACCGCGCCCCAGGGCAAAGCGGCGGTTGCTGGGCCCGCCGGTGGTCGGGCGCAGCCCGGCCTTGCTCCCATAGTAGGTGTCGACGTAGAGGTTGCGCAGCACGCCACCTTCGATGATCGGCAGGCGGGCAGCGGCCAGGCCCTCGCCGTCGAAGCGGTGGCTGCCGAGGCCTTGGGGGAGCAGCGGGTCGTCGATCAGGGTGAGCTGTGGCGAGAACAGCC
>CANHON010000121.1 GCA_947462115.1 Deltaproteobacteria bacterium
AGCCGGGCACCCCCTCGGTCACGGCCCCGACGTGCTCCTCGAGCTCGACCCAGCCGTCCCCGTCGAGGTCAAAGTCGTCGTTTCCACCGCAGTCGGCGTCAATCCCGTCAAAGGCCACGTCGTCGGCGCCGGGGAAGATGTCGGCCCCGGTGAGGCCCGAGCCGGCCAGCGCGTCGCTGGACTCCCAACAATCGCCGTCCTCGACGGTGTAGCCGTCGCCGTCGAGGTCGTCGCTCTTCCAGTCGGAGCCGCAGCCGACGAGCGCGGCGAGCAGGGACAAGCGAAGGGCGGAGGAGAGGGGGAGCAGGGCTGGGGCGATCTTCGACATGTGGAACTCCGATGTCCGCCAACGGGGGCGGGGCCGACCGAGCTTATCTCAGGGTTGCCCCGGGGTCGCGCCCACCGAGGCACCAGCCGGCGGGCGGGCCTTGACGCCCCGGGGTCGGCGAATAGGGGCGCGCCGACCGGGGTGGGCCCTGCCGCGGCCTCCGCCGGGCGCAGCGGCGCGCACGACCGCCCGCGCCCCCGCGCAGCGCGCAGCCCGAGACGAAGGAACCAGCATGATCCAGGTCGAGCACCTGTCGCGCCGCTATGGCGACTTCTTTGCGATCAACGACATCAGCTTCTCGGTGGCCAAAGGCGAGGTGCTCGGCTTCCTCGGCCCCAACGGCGCCGGCAAGTCTACGACCATGCGCATCTTGTCGGGCTGCATCGGCGCCACCAGCGGCCGGGCGCTGATCGGCGGCAAAGACGTCACGGCCGATCCCCAGGGGGTCAAGCGCAGCATCGGCTACCTGCCCGAGGTGCCGCCGGTCTACGGCACCATGGCCGTGGCCGACTACGTGGCCTTCGCCGCCAAGATCAAGGGCGTCTCCGACGTCGCGGGCGCCACCGAGCGGGCCATGGCCCGGGTGGGCCTCAGCGGCGTGCGCGACCGCATCATCGAGAACTTGTCGAAGGGCTACCGGCAGCGGGTGGGCATCGCCCAGGCGCTGGTGCACGACCCCGAGGTGCTCATCCTCGACGAGCCCACGAGCGGCCTCGACCCGGCCCAGCGCCGCGAGATCCGCGACCTGCTGCACGAGCTGGCCGAGGGCGCGCGCACCGTCATCCTGTCCACCCACGTGCTCGGCGAGATCGAGGCGGTCTGCGAGCGGGTGGTGATCATCAACAAGGGCCAGGTGGTCGGCAGCGGCGCCATCTCCGAGCTGTCCGGCGACGCCCGGCAGGTCCGCCTCAAGGTGGCGCGCCCGGACGAGGCCCTGGAGGCCGAGCTCCGGTCCATGCCGGGGATCGCGTCGCTGACGCCAATGGCAGATGGGGCCTACCGGCTCGGCACCGCCGAGGAGCGGCGCGAGGCCATCGCGGCGGCGGCGGTGCGCTGCGGACTGCTCGAGCTCACGCCGGAGGCCGGCCTGGAGGAGGCTTACCTGCGGCTCACCCAAACGGGAGGTGCCGCATGAACAGCGAGCTGACCGCCACCTTCGCCATCGCCCGCCGCGAGCTCGAGTCCTACTTCGCCACCGCCACGGGCTGGCTGACGCTGACCGGCTTCTTGATGATCACCGGCTTCTTCTTCGTGCTCACGCTCAATGACTACAGCAACTACGTGATGCAGGCCAGCGTCTCGCCCTACGGCGGCGAGGGCGCGACGGTGGACGAGGCCCTGGTGCCGGGCCTGTTCGGCAACTGGAGCGTGGTGCTGCTGCTGGTCATCCCCGGCATCTCCATGCGGATCTTCTCCGAAGACCTGCGCCAGCGCACCTTCGAGCTGCTGCTGAGCTCCCCGGTGAGCAGCGGCGCCATCGTGGCCGGGAAGTTCCTCGGGGCGCTCGGCTTCGTCGGCGTGATGTTCGCCGCGACGCTGTACCAGCCGGCGGTGCTCTACGCCCTGGCCAAGCCCGATCCCGGCGTGCTCTGGGGCAGCTACGCGGCGATGGCCGCGCTCGCCACCTGCTGCCTCGGCGTGGGCATGTTGGCCAGCGCCTACACCGCCAACCAGATGGTCGCCTTCATCCTCAGCTTCTCGTCACTGCTCCTGCTCTACTTGTTGGGCTGGGTGGGCGAGATGGCCGGCGGCGGCCCCCTCGCGGCGGTGGGCGAGGCGAGCATGCTCTCGCACCTCGACCAGGTCGGAAAGGGCCTGCTGCACACTGAAGATGTCGTCTACTTCTTGGGCTTCATCGGGCTCTGCCTGTTCGCGACCCAGCAGCGGGTGGAGAGCTTCCGATGGCGCTGAGCCCGACCCCGCTCCCAACACAGCGTCCCACCCCGCGTCCCAGACAGCGGCCCGCCGCTGGCCGCCGCCCCGCCTCCCCTCCCCTTCGCCCGGAGCTCTGCCGATGACCCGCTACGGATGGGCGCTGACCGCGCTCGGCCTGATGGGCCTCGTCGCTTTTGGCATGCACGCCGCCTTCTCCTCGGTGCTCCTGGTCGAGTGGGAGGTGGTGGGCGCCGCTGGCGCTGTTTTGGTGGCGCTCGGCATCACCTTGGATCGCGAGAGCCTGCTGCGGTGGGCAGCGGAGCGCGGCGCCCGGGCCACGGCCGTCTCCTCGCTCAGCTTGCTCACGGCGCTGGGGGCGGTGATCGCGCTCAACGTCGTGGCCCAGCGCTATGACAAGCGCTTGGACCTCACCGGCAGCGGTCGCTTCACCCTGTCGGAGCAGACCGTGAAGGTGGTGGGCGACCTCAGCGAAGACATTGAGGTGCACGCCTTTTTCACCGCTGGCAGCCCCGAGGAGGCCAAGTTCCGCGATCTGATGGAGGGCTACGCGCCGCTGGGCAGCCGCCTGCGCTTCACCTTCCACGACCCGATGATGGAGCCCACCGCGGCCCAGCAATTCAAGGTCACCAGCGCCTACGGCACCGTGGTGCTCGTGGCCGCGGGCGAGGGCCCCGTGGAGGGGCGCAAGCAGCAGCGCCTGGAGAGCAACTTCGACGAAGAGGCCCTCACCAACGCCATTGTCCGCCTCACCAGCGGCAAAGACCACACGATCTGCGTGAGCAGCGGCCACGAGGAGCTCGACCCCGACGACGAGCAGCAGGCCGCCGGCATGGGCATCTCGGTGCTCAAGCTCGAGGGCCAGAACTACACCTTCAAGCCCGTCGTGCTGCTGCGCGAAGGCGGCGTGCCCTCCGACTGTGAGGTGCTCATCGTCGCCGATCCCCAGGTGGACTGGCTGGCGCCCGAGCGGGAGATGTTGGCCGCGTGGATCGCGAGCGGCGGCGACGCCATCGTGCTGCTCGACCCCGGCCACGCCCAGGGCCTGGCCACCGACATGGCGCGCTACAACATCGCCGTCGGCGACGACTTCATCCTCGAGCAGAACCCGAACTACCAGCTCGAGAACGGCGATCTGTCGCACATCATCCTCGACCGCGCCTCCTTCGACTTCCACCCGGTCACCAACCCCCTCAAGGGCGGCCTGATCTTGCGGGTGGCCCGGAGCGTGTCGATCCTCGACCCCGAGGCCAGCGGCCTCAAGGCCCAGGAGCTGGCCCGCACCACGATGAACTCCTGGGCGGAGGCCGACTATATGGACGCCGCCAAGGTCGGCTACCAAGAGGGCCGCGACCGCCTCGGCCCGGTCTCGCTGGCCGTCATCGTCGAGGTGGAGGACCCCAGCGTCATCCCCGTCGGCAGCCGCGCCCTGTCCGCCGCGCCCTCGGAGCGCGCGCCCCTGCCCGTCGAGGCCCCGCCGGCCGCGCCGACGCCCGCCCCGGAGCCCGGCGACCCCGCGCTGGGCGAGGTGCTGCGGGGCCCCGAGCGCGCCCCGGTGGCGCCGCCGACCCTCAAGGCCGGCGCCAAGCTCGTGGTCATCGGCGACTCCGACTTCCTGAGCAACGAGCTGGTCGACAATTTCAGCAACCAGGACCTGCTGCCGAACCTGCTCGCGTGGATGGTCGGCGAGGAGGCCCAGATCGCGATCCGGCCCACGGCCGGCGGCGGCGGCACCTTTACGCTCACCTTGGTGCAGAAGCTGATGATCGGCTTGCTGAGCTTGCTCGTCGTGCCCGGCCTCGCCATCATGGGCGCCCTGCAGACCTGGCGGAGCCGGCGCTCGCGCTGACCCGGCCCGCTGGGCAGCGGCCGCCCCAAAAAGTCGGAGGGCGCCCAACCGCGCGGCGGGGGCGCCCTTCCTGCGTGCGGGGACAGCGCCCGCGGCACGCGAAGCGCAGCCGAGGCCGCGCCGGAGGCTCAGGCCAAGATCTTCTGGAGCTTGGTGGCGAGCATGGTGTTGGACACCTTGAGCTTGCCGGTCATCACCTTGGCGATGGCGGAGCCGGGGTTGTCGAGGATGCCCTCCCAGGTGGCCTTGTCGGTCTTGATGACACAGCCGGGGCTCTCGTGCTTGCCCTCGGTGATGACGCCCTCGCCCGTCAGATCGACCGTCCAGGTGCCGGCGCCGTCGATCTCAAACTGGAAGATGGCGCCGACGCTCTTGGCGAGGTCGGTGTTCTTCTTCAGCTTGTGGGGGAGGTACTCCTCGAAGAATGCCTTGGTCTCAGCCATCGTGGGCTCCTGTGGGTGCGCGGGGAAGGGAGTGGAAGGGGCGCCGCTGAACGGGCCCGCTCCGGTGCTGAATGAACGCTCATTCAGCCGAACCGGCGCTATCCTGCCAGCGGCGGCCGCGCAGCGCAAGGGGCCGCTCAGGCGCCCGCGGAGGGATCCAGCCCGAGGGCTACAAAGAAGGGCCCCACCTCTTCGGGCCGCACGGAGAAGCGCCCGAGGCGCTGCTGGGGCAGGCCGTGGTAGTCGGAGCCAGCGGTGACCAAAATACCGTGCTCCAGAGCCTTTCGAGCGATGGACTGGCGCACATTCTGGTTCAGGCTCGGCCGGTGGGCCTCGACCCCGCGCAGCCCGGCCGCGCACAGGGCGGGCAGGTGGGCGTCGATGTCGTCCTCGCTGGGGTGGGCCCAGACCGGGAGGCCGCCCGCCGCGAGGGCGATGGAGATCACGTCCACGAGGTCAATGTCAACGAAGGGCACGGCCTCGCCGACCCGCAGCGGCCCGCGAAAAGCGCCATCGACCGTCGAGACCTGGCGCTCCGCGACCAGGGCGCGCGCGAGGTGCTGCCGGGTGAGGGCGCGCTCGCCGCGGTGGGCCGCGGGATCGGCCGCGGGCAGCCCCAAGGCGGAGGCCGCCGCGTCATAGCGAAGGGCCCGGGCGGCGGCGCGACCTCGGAGAAAGACCCGGAAGCTCTCCGGCATCTCACCCGGGAAGTACACCAGCAGGTGCCGCTCCCGCCCGGCGTAGAGGCCCGAGACCTCTGCCCCGTGGATGAGCTGCAAGGCCGCGCCGCCCGCGGCGTGCCGACCCGCGGGGAGGGCCGGCTCCACGTCGTGATCGACGATGGCCAGCCAGGTGAGCCCGTTGCGCAGCGCCGAGGCCAGCACCTCGTCGGGGCTGCCGGCGCCGTCGCTGCGATCGGTGTGGGTGTGCAGATCGACGCGCTGGGGGCGAAGCCCGCCGATGCGCTGCAGCTCTCGGGCGCCCGTGCGCCGGGCCGGACGGCGTCGGGTCAACGCCCGGCGCCCGGGGCGGCGTGACCGAGCTCGTGCACGACCTGGCCGGCCACCTCGATCGCGGCCCGCATGTCGGCGACCATGCGGGCGCGGGCCGCGGAGATGCGGAGCAGCTCGGCCTGCAGCTCGCGCCGCTCCTCGGTGATGGCCATGAGGATGCGCTCGGCTTCGAGCCGGGCCTCGCCCACCAGCACGTCGGCCTCGCGGCGGGCGCCGTCTTTGAGGTCCTCGGACATGCGCTTGGCGAGCAGCAGGGTGCTTTTGAGGTCGCCCTCGCCGCCGCGCAGCTCGGCCACCTCGGCGTCCCGCCGGGCCAGCTCCTCGCGCAGGCGCTGCTGCTCGCGGAGCACCTCTTCGAGGGACTCGCGCACGAGATCCAAAAACTCGCGCACCTCATCGGGCTCGTAGCCGCCCCGCCCGCGCGCCGTCGAGAACTGCTTTTGGATGATGTCGAGCGGCGTGACGCGCATGGGGACCTGCGAACGAACGGGGGGAGCGGGGGACGCGGGCCGACTATATCGAGCCCGCCGCTCCGCCGCGCCCCGAGCTCGCGAGGTCGGCCTCGGGGTGCGCGGCCGCGAGCAGGCCGGGGAGGGCCGAGAAGGGGGCGGGGCGCGCGTTGGCCTCGGCGATGATGGCCTCCAGATCGTCGATCCCCGCGTCGCTGGCGATGACGGTCAGCGCTTGGGCGGGCACCAGCAGGCTGTAGTCGCCCTCGCCGGTGGCCCAGGCGCCCTTGCCGGCCATCACGCTGCGCTGCACCACCTCCAGCTTGCCGCCCCGCAGGGCCACGAGCTCGACCGTCGCGAGGTCTGGCACGTCGAAACGAACGTCCACGACGTCGCCCGAGACGACGAAGTCCGCCTGGACCGGCGCGGCGGACTGGGGCGGGCTGGGCCAAAAGGCGATCAGCGCGGCGGCCGCCGACAGGGCGCAGGCGAGGCCGGCGGCCATCCACCAGGGGGCGGCGCTGGGCGGCGGCGGCCGGGGCATCGGCAGCTCGGTGACCCCGTCGAGCTCGCCCCAGGGGCGGCCGCGGGCGACCTCGATGGCGCGCAGCGGGAGCGGCCCGAGCAGCACTTGGTGGCTCCACCGACCGGCGTCGCGCACGAGGGCGCCGCGCAAGAAGTGCCGGCTGGGCGCGCCCTCGAGGCAGGCGTTGATCAGCGCCGGAACGACCTCAGCGACGTGCTCCTCGGCCAGGATCCACGCGTCGTCTCCCACCGGGATGGCGCGATCGCCGAGCAGCCGCTCGAGGCGCCGGGCGAAGCGCCGGGCGTCGGGGTGCAGGAGCAGGGCCAAGGCCCCCGCTTTGACATCGGGCACAAGCGCCTGATCTTTGGGCGGAAAAAGCAGCCGGTGATCGAGGCGCCGGCTCTGCACCAAGCGGATGGCGCGGGCCGTCCGGGCGCAGAGGCGGGCGTGCACCTCGGCCGCGGGAGAGGCGAGGCCCAGCGGACCGGGACCGCCCGGCACACCGACGTTGGCGAGCCGCCGCAGCAGGTGATCGACGCGGGCCGTCTCCCACTCGGCGCCTTCGCCGAGGGCGGTCACCGTCAGGGCGCGCACCCGGGCGCGGAGCTGCGCGCGGGCAGCCTCGTAGCGCCGCAGATCGCTGCGACCGCGCCGGGCCAGGGCCTCCAGCGGCTCCCGCTCGCCGTAGTGGGAGCGGAACACGCTGACCTCGAGCCGCAGCTCGCCCATCTCGGCGTAGAGCGCGCGCAGCGTCGGCACGAGCTCCGGCCAGGGCCCCTCCATCGGCGCCTCGACCCGCACGTAGCGCCGGTGCTTGAGGCGGCCGATCCAGTCGAGCACCAGCTCGGGGGCCATGAACTCGGCGAGCTCGACGCCGCAGTCCGGCGGCAAGCAGCGCAGCACGTGCTCCCGCGCCTCGTGGATCACCTTGGGCTTGAGGCCGACCCGTTGGCGCGCCAAGGTCCACGCCACCTGCACGGTGACGGGCAGGTAGAGCTGAGCCGCGGCGTCGGCGGCGGGGTCGGCAGCGGCGTCGACGGAGGGCTCCGTCGAAGGCGACGCGGCGGGCGGCGCGGTGCTCATGGTGCTGCTGGGGGAGGAGGGCGGGCGGGCAGCCGCGCGGCGGGGAGCCGGCGGCGGGCGGGAGCGCGGGGTTGAAGCGCGCGGTCGAAGCACGGGGTGCCCTGGGGGAGAGGGCCGCGGCGCGCAACGGGGGGCGCCCAAGATAACCCGGAGGTCCGCGGCCGAGGGTAGGTCTTGACCCGTCCACCCCAAAAAATGCCGCCCGCCCTGCCTGTGCCGCGGCGCGCCGCCCAAAAACGATGCGCCCCGCCGGGAGGGGCGGGGCTGCGGAGCGCGGGGGCGCGGGATCGAGGCGCTCAGGCCGCCTCTTCCAAGGCGTGCTCGTCGAAGCGGGTCGCGCCGTGGAGCAGATCGTTGATCACCGCAGCGGCGGCCACCGAGGCGAGCTCAGCGTCGCCGTACAGCTCAATGAACTCATCGTAGAAGATGGTGATGAGGTCGCCGAGGTTGGTGTCGATGGTCCGCATGGTGCTCTCCTCCGGGTTGCTCGCTCGCTGTCGCCTCCGAGGCTGTCCTCGACTTCGCCGCGCTGGGGTTCTTGCAGGGACTGTGCCAGCCCCCTGCCCTCGCCCCGGTCGCCGCTGCTGCTGCCCGCTGGGACCGCCGCGCTGACGCACACGCCCGGCTGATCCGTGTCACGAAGGGTCATTCTGGTCGCGTGCGGGGGCGACCGCGGGCCGCGGAGGCCCACCATCTCCTTGATCAGATGGCGCTCTCTGCGGCAGGCGGCGGCACGGGGGGCCACGCGCACAGACCCGACGGTGGCTGGCCGCGGTCGGCACCGCCCCGCCTGCCCCGCAGGCTGGACCGTCGCCCTGGCCATACGGCGGCGCGCATGGCGTATGCCCCGGCATACGGTGGGCCAAACCGCGGCGCGGCTGTCGTGGTCGGCGGCGCCGGCCGGCCGGTCGCGGGGCGGGCTACTCCCAGTTGGCCCAAAAACCGAGCAGCCTGATCAGAAACCACAGGGCCATCGCGAAGCTCAGGGCGGTGAGCCCGGTGAGGGCGAGCGCCAGCAGCCGGGCGCCGCGGCCCTCGCGGACGCTCTCATGGGGCGGCAGGGCCAAGCCCACCAGCGCCCCGGCGATGAAGCCCCCGGCGTGACCGACGTGGCTGACGTTGCCCATGCCAAGCGTCAGCAGCGTGCTCATCACCACCCAGCGCAGCACGCTGTCGCGGATGCCCTTGCCGATGGTGCCCCCGCGGCGCCAGCCGAAGACCGCGAGCGCGCCGCCGAGGCCGAAGATGCTCGTCGAGGCCCCGACCGTTCCCCCGTCCGAGAGCAGGCTCGCCGCGAGCATGCCGCCGGCCCCGCTGAGGATCCAGACGTTGATCGCCCGGGCCGAGCCGAGGAGCTGCCGCTGCAGCTGGATGAGCGAGCGGGCGGCCCACATGTTGAAGCCGATGTGCATCAGGCTGCCGTGCAGCCAGCTCGCCGTGAGCAGCCGCCAGACCTGGCCGGACAGGAGCAGCTCGCCGTTGGCCGCGCCCACCATCGCGCCGACGCCCACGCTGCCCAGCTCCAAAAACGACCGCGGGTTGAACAGCGCCTCGGTGTGCAGCAGGGCGGCGAGGCACAGGTCCAGCAGGTAGAGGCCGACGCAGACCACCAAGATGATGTTCTCGACAGGAAGATCAACAAACAGCCGATCGATCGGCGCGCCAAGCCCGCTGAGGCCGGGCGCCAGGGCGTCACAGTAGGGGCAGCGCCGCTCGTCGCCGGCGATGAGGCGCCGGCAATTGGGGCAGAGGATCGCCCGGCTGCTCATCGACGGCGCGACCCAAGGCGCGTCAAGATAGCGCCCAGCAGGCCAATGCCGACGAGCGCACCCCGCGGAGCGCCGCTGACGGTGGCGCAGCCCGAATCGGCGAAGCGGCCGGCCACGTCGGCGTCGATGGCGATCACGTCCACCACGTCGGGCTCGCTGGCCACCTCGCCCTCGCGGACCACGAGCTCAAAGCTGTAGCGGCCCGGCAGCTCGATGCTGAACCGCGGCTGGGCCGAGGCGCCGTCGATGAGCGGCACGTCGGGGCCGCCGACCTGGGCCCACCGGTACTCGAGGGCCTCGCCTTCGCTGTCGCGGCCGTCGAGCTGGATGGTCTCGCCGGGGTAGGCCAAGAAGGCCCGGCCGGCCTTGGCGATGGGCGCGGCGCCCGCAGCGGCGGGCAGCAGCAGCGCGAGGCCCAGCGCGAGCGGTCGGGCAGCGCAGCGCGGGCGGATCAAGCGCTTCATTCAGGCCTCGTCTGGGCGCGGCGCGGGGGGGCGGGCCGGCCGGGGTCGCCCCTGCAATCTCGCCCGGGGCGGCGGCGTAGGGCGGCCGCTGCGGCTGGACCGGAGCCTGGGGCAGCTCCGCGGCTTGCGATGCACCCCAGCGGCGCATAACCGGGGCTGGGCTCCGGAGGGAGCGCAGCGCAGGTCGTCGGCACGGCGGACGCCGGGCGATGCCGAGGGGCGCGACCGGCGGCGCCGCCGCTCCCCACAGGGTCGGCGGGCCGAGGCGCCCGCGCCCAAAGCACCGCGAACCACGCAATTCCGGAGGTTATTATGGCGTTCTTCGATCGAGTGGCGCAGGTGTGGAAGGGCTTCTTGAGCCTCTGGGTGTCGGACCTGGAGAACAAGAACCCCGAGGCGGTCTACGAGGCCGCCATCGAGGAGCGGATCAAGAAGCACCGCGAGCTCAAGAAGGCCGTCAGCGGCATCGTCTACCTGCGCAACAAGCTCCAGGCCGAGCTCGAGCAGAAGACCAAAGAGCTCAACGAGATCAACCTCCAGATCCCGATCGCCGTCGAGGAGGGCGACGATGAGGTGGCGGTCGTCCTGCTCGAGAAGAAGAACGAGCTCGAATCGGCGATCACCAACATCGGCGGCGAGCTCGAGAAGATCAGCGCCCAGGCCGAGGACGCCAAGCAGGGCCTCGTGGCCTTCCAGGCCGAGATCGAGAAGCTCAAGCGCGAAAAGATGGAGATGCTCGCCAAGAAGGCCAACGCCGAGGCCCGCATCAAGATCCAGGAGACCCTCGACGGGCTGTCCACCGACGCCGACATCAAGGCGCTGGAGAACGTGCGCGAGACCATCCAGAAGAAGGCCGCCGAGGCCGACGTGGCCGGCGAGATCCGCGGGGAGAGCCTCGACGCCAAGCTCGCCAAGATCAAGGCCAAGACCAGCAGCGCCAGCGCCCGCGCCCAGCTCGCCGACCTCAAGCGCGCCTCGGCCGCCCGGTCGGCCGAGGGCGTCAACGTCGGCAAGAAGACCATCTGATGCAGCGCCCGGCGCCGCGCGCGGGCCCCGCTCCGCGACGCCAAGGAAAGTACGGATGACCCCTCAGCCCCACCGGTGGGCGCGCGGCTGGGACGCGCTCGACGCGCGCGGTCGCCGCCACGCCTCGGCGCTGGTGGCCATCGGCCTCGTCTTTGTCGCCCACACGCTGATCTACACGCTGATCTCGCCGTTCTTCATCGAGGACGCCGGCATCTCCTTCGCCTATGCCCGCAACCTCGTCGAGGGCGAGGGGCTGGTCGCCTACCCCGGCGGGGAGCGGGTCGAGGGCTACAGCAACGCGAGCTGGACCTTCCTCATCGCGGCCCTCTACGCGGTGGGGGTGCCCACCTGGGCCGGCGCCAAGGTGCTCGGGGCCCTGTTCGGCCTCGCCACCCTCCCCTTCGCCTACCGGCTGGTCGAGGAGGCCCGCGGGCGGCGCGATGAAGACCTGCCCCTGCTCGCGCCCCTGCTGCTCGCCCTGTCGCCCCAGTTCGTGCTCTGGGCGGCCTCGGGCCTCGAAAACAGCCTGTTCTGCTTGCTTTTGGCCAGCGGCAGCGCCCGCCTGCTCCACGAGCTGCGGGAGGGCGGCGCCCGCCCCTGGTCGGGCCTGCTGTTCTTCGGCCTGAGCGCCACGCGCCCCGAGGGCCTGGCCTACGCCTTCATCGCCGGCTTTGCGCTGCTGCTCGACGCGGTGGCCACCCGCCGCCTCCGCCCGCTGATCGGTTTTGGGCTCGCCTTGGCCCTGCCGTGGGCCGCGTACAA
>CANHON010000122.1 GCA_947462115.1 Deltaproteobacteria bacterium
CCGATTCAGAAAGTCCGTGTGGACGCTGATCTCGCGGTGGCGCCCGTGCCCGCTGCGGCGCCCGCGCCAGCGGTAGACGCGGTCGAGCCCAGCGCTGCAGCGGAGGATGGCGCGATGGGCGCCGGGATCGCCGTCGGCGCCGCTGTGCTCGCGGCCGTGGCCGATGCGGCGGTGGATGCCCCTGCGGCCCCACCCGCCGAAGCCGACACCGGTGCCGATGACGATGACGTTCTGGACAGCTTTTTCGCCGAAGAGCCCCAGATCACCGCCCTGCTTGACGCCGAGGGCCTCGCGCCGGTCGCGGACGACGGGGCCGAAGCGCCAGAGCTGGAGGCCGAATCGGGCCTGAGCGACGCTGATCTCGCGGTCGAGGCCGCCGAGCCCATCGCGGAGGAGCCGATCATCGAGGGGCCCGTCGGGGCCGCCGAGCTGCCGGAGCCCCACAGCTTGCTCGCCCAGCCGGAGGTCGTCGCGCGCGAAGAGGCGCCCGAGCCTGTGGCGGCGATCGACGAAGCGGTCGAAGGCTCAGTCGACGACGCGCTCGACGGCGCGATCGAGGCCGGCGGCGAAGACCCGGTGGCCGTCGCTGCTGACGACGTCTTTGACGACCAGAGCGTGGTTTCGGACGAGAGCCACGCGGACGACGGGGTCGCAGACAACGTCGATGCGGCCTTCGCCGGCGACGTCGAAGCGGCCGTGGAGCCCCCTGTCGGCGGCGCGTCCGCGGACGAGGTCGAGCTCGGGGTCGAAGGCTCCGTCGAGGACGAAGCCGAAGCCGCGGGCGACGGGCTCGCGGACCCCGTCGAGGACCTGTTCGTGGACGCGGTCGAGGACGCGGTCGAGGCCCCCCTCGAGGACGCGGTCGACGCCGAAGATGCGGTCGAGGACGCGGTCGAGGCCCCCCTCGAGGATGTGTTCGAGGACGCGGTCGCAGACGACGCCGAAGATGCCCTCGAGGACGTGTTTGAGGACGTGTTTGAGGACGCGGTTGAGGACGCGGTTGAGGACGTGTTTCACGACCTGCCCGCCGAGCCCTCCTTCGCTGATTCGACCGTCACCGAGCCCAGCTTCGCCGAGGCCGCCTTCGCGGAGCCCAGCCTGGCCGAGCCGACCCTCGACCCCTTCATGGGGCAGTCGCACGGGGCGGAGCCCGAGGAGCTCCTCGCAAATCTGCACGAAGAGCTGCACTCCGAGGAGATCTTCGGCGCGCGGCCCGCGCCCGCAGTTGCCTCCACCTTCGACGGCGAGCCCGTGGCCGACCCCTCGCAGGAGGACCCGCAGCGCGACGCCCAGGCACCCGATTGGGCCGAAGCACAGGACGAAGCCGAAGAAGCGCCGTCCGACGACGCGGGGGCGGACCACCGCCAAGACGGCGACGCAGACCCCTCCGAGGCCGACTCCGGCCCGGCGATCGGCCTGGACTTCGCCGACGACACCATCCCCGGCGCGGCGCCGGAGCGCTTCTCGGAGCCCGAGCCCACGCCGCTGGCCTCCGCCTTCGCTGCCGACGGGCCGGGGCTCGACCTGGCCTTGGGCCGGGGCCTCGACGGCCTGCCGGAGGATGAGCTCGACCCCGACGCGGTCTTTGGCGGCGGCGCTGGGAGCGGCTCGCCCTTCTTCGACGACGAAGACCCCGACGAGGAGCGCACCCAGCTCGACATGACCGTGCCGGTCTCGGCGTGGGAGCCGCTGTTCTCGGTGGACGGCCTGCCCGCGGAGGCGGACCGTCGCCCGGCCCCGGCGGTGATCGGCGGGGGCCGCCCGGTCCTCGATCCGGGCCTCGATGAGGACGAGGACGCCACCGCCCAGGTGCGCCCCGGCCAGCTCGGCCGCGCCTCGATCCTCGGCCCGGACCCGTTCTTGTCCGAGGCCCACAGCGGCGGCCACACCCACCGGGTCGGGCCCCGCGGGGCCGCCGAGCCCGCTGCCGAGGCCGCTTCGGGGGCCACCGGCGCCGCCACCGTCGAGCGCGGCCCGAGCGGCGCCCCGGTCGGCCGGCGGGAGCCCGACACCGCCGACGCCTTCGCGGCGCTCTCGCTGAAAATGCCCTCGCTCTCGTCCCCTCAGGCGCGGGAGCTGGGCAGCGCCCCGCTGGGCCGCGAGGCCGAGACCGGCCAGGGGCGGGCGGGCGCGCGGATCGAAGCCGAGTCGGCCTCGGCGCGCCTGCGGCCCGAGGAGCGCAGCGCGCGGGCCGAGCTGGCCTCCGGTCGCACGGCGACCGCCCCGGCCCGCCAGCGCCCGCCGGAGATCCACTCCTCGCCCCTGCCGCCCGGCGCCCGCCGGGGCAATCGGCCGGTCGATCCCTGGGCCTCCGCCGAGGGCACCGGCCCCCGGGTGGTCGAAGGCGAAGCGCCGGCCCCCGAGCCGCTCGGCGCCGCCGCCATCCAGATCTTGGGCATCGGCAAGGCCCGCACGCTCTCCCAGACCTTGGAGCTGGAGGGCACCGGCGAGGAGCCCGCCGGCGAGGAGTGGGGCGAGCAGGATGACGGCGGGGACGGTGATCTCGCGGTCTCCTTCCAAGAGCCGGCCGAGCAGAAGCACGTCCGGGTGCCCCAGCTCACCGACGCGCCGGCCACGCCCACGGCCGGCCCCGGCCTGCTCACCGCCGAGGGCATCATCAGCACCGAGGCCCCGCCCGACACCCGCTCGGGCATCGCCTCGGGCCCGCTGCGCGCCATGCTGGCTGAGGCCGACGAGGCCGCCCGCCGGGGCAAGCTCAAGGAGGCGGTGGTGCTCTACGGTGACGTGCTGGAGCACGATCCCGAGCTGCTGCCGGCGTGGCTGGGCCGCGGGCGCAGCCTCGTGGATCTGAGCGACTATGCCGCGGCCATGAGCGACTTCACCCGGGCCGAAGACGTGGCCCCCGACGACCCGATGCCGCCCTATGAGATGGGCAACCTGTTCTTCGCCCGCAAAGAGTACGGCAAGTCCATCGGCTACTACGACACCGCGCTGCAGGCCGATCCCAACCACGCGCCCTCCCTGGCCCGGCGCGGCTCGGCCCACCTCCAGCGCAAAGATCCGGCCCTCGCCCTCGCCGACCTCCAGAAGGCCGAGAAGCTCGACCCCACCATCCCGGGCATCGGCCGGCAGGTCCAGCTCGCCAAAAACCAAGTGGTACCGCCCAAAAAGAAGGGCGGGCGCTGACCGTCGGGCGCGGGGCCGGTGCGTCGGCCCTTGCGCGGGGCCCGCGGCCAGGCGCGTAAGGCTTTTCGCAGCGGAGCGCAGGAGCGGCCTCAGGGGGCCGCTCTCGTCGTTTGAGGGCGCGGCACGGGCCTTGCTGGGAGCCGCGCGCCGGGTCGTCGCAGCGCGCAGGGCCGCGCGCAGCACCCCACGACCCGCGGAGCCACCATGCCCAACCTGCCCCCGACCGCCCCCGCGCTCTCCGCCGCCCCAACGATGGACGAGGGCGCGCTCTCGGACAGCCGCAACCGCCTCGTCGCCCGCAGCTTCTACCGGCAGCTCCGCGGCGAAGGCTTCTCCCAGCAGCAGGTCATCGAGCTGTCCACCGCGCTGCTGGAGCTCGTGACCGAAGACCTGCGCGGCCGCCCCACGCCCGAGGCCCGCTGAAGCGGCCGGCGGCCGGCGGCTGACTTAGGCGGGGCCCCACCGAGGAGCCCCCCATGCGCAGCCCGCACATCCCCGCCCGTCGATCCGCCCGAGCCGGGCTCCTTCCCCTGATTTTGGCCGTGGCCTGCGCCAAGGGCAAGGACGACACCGGCGGCGAAGCCTGCGATCCCTCCGCCTCGGGCCCCGGTGAGGCCCGCGCCGAGGTCAACAGCGCGGCCTGGCTCGGCCCCGACGCCACCTGGGTGGCCAGCGGCGACGGCGTGCAGATCACCACCTCGGTCGGGGACGGCTTCCGCCTCACGCTCGTCGCTTATGGCGTGCTGGACGCCATCTCCGAGGGCCGTCTGCCCCAGACCGCCCCGATGGACGCCGCGGGCCTCGAGGCCTGGGGCGTGCTCTACCCCGAGGACGGCAGCTCCTACTCCAGCAAGGCCGGCGAGGGCGGCAGCCTCACCCTGTTCGCGCTGGAGGGAGATCAGCTCTCTGGCTGCTTCTCCTTCGGCGCCGCCTCGGGCGACGAGGCCCTGCGGGTCAGCGACGGCAGCTTCTTGGCCCAGCCGCTCTAGCTCCACATTGGCGTGCAGCGCGCGATCCGCAGCGCTCAGCCCGGCCGCTGCAGCACGTCCATCAGCTCCCGCCACTCCCGCGCGCTCAGGCCGACCTCGGCGGCGGTGGTGGGCTCGCCGCGCAGCATCCGCCGCACCGCCTCCAGCGCCCCGGCCGAGAGCTGCACCGAGCCCAGCCGATAGTCGCGGAAGGCCTCGTAGCACATCGGCACCCACTGCTCGACGAGGGCGGCGATCTGGTCGGCGTAGACCCGGATCTCGAGCTGGGCGTGGCTGTCCATGCGCAGGCTCAAGAAGTGCAGGAGGTTGTGCAGGTCGATCTTCCAGTACCACTGGGTGTAGTAGTTGAGGCTCAGATCCATGCGCGCGAGCTCGCGGGCGAGGCCTTCGCCTTCGATGAGCTGCTCGTAGCTGTCGTAGACCTGCATGGCGTCCCGCCGCAGCAGCCCGAGCACCCGCGCCGCCGCCTCGGCGCTGAGGCCCTCGCCTCGGCCCTGCTTGTTGTCTTTGCTCTGCACCGCCAGATCTTCGGCCCGCGGCAGGTAGAATTCCCGGTCGAGCACCGAGTAGCGGGCGCTGGCCTCGTTCACGCTGGCCATGCGGTGCCGGATCCACTGCCGGGCCACGAAGATGGGCAGCTTGACGTGCAGCTTGAGCTCGCACATCTCGAAGGGGGTGGTGTGGCGGTGCCGCATCAAGTAGCGGATGAGCCCGCGATCTTCTCGCAGGGGCTTGGTGCCGCGGCCGTAGGAGACCCGCGCGGCCTGCACCACCGCCGCGTCGTCACCCATGTAGTCGACCACCCGCACAAACCCATGATCCAACACCGGAAAGCGGGTGTAGAGCACGTCTTCGAGGCCCGGCGAGACCGGCCGCCGGGTGGGCGCGCTGCGGGCCCGATCCGCCTCGATCTCCGCGAGGCCGGCGAGGAGGGCGGCCTGGGCCGCGGCGCTGGTCTGCTCGGGGATGGCCTCAGCGACGTTGTTCTCAGGCTGATTGGGGTCCATCGGCGCGGCCTCGTCGGGGGTCGGGATAGGCATGCGGGCCTCGGGTGCGGTGCGGGTCGGCGCCTATCGTCGGGCGCTCCGGCTGGCTGGGCGCGGGCAGGCGGAGGGGAGGGATCATGCGGCTGATCGGTGAGGGGCAGCGGAGCCCATCGGAGCTCGAGGCCCTGTGGCGCGCCCACGCGGCCGCGGTCAAGCGCGGCAAGCCCTCCTATGTTGACCCGCTGGACGGCAACTTCGTCATGACCGCCCCCACGCTGGAGGCCCGCGGCTACTGTTGCGGCGCTGGCTGCCGCCACTGCCCATTTCCGCCCGCGGTGCAGGCCGCCTCGGGGCGCCCGCTCGACGCGGAGTGCCTCGGCCGCGCCCCCGCCTGACCCCTACGCCGGCCCTGATCCGCGCCTGGAGTGTTGATGTCTGCCTTCGTCGATGAGGTCGCTGAGCGCGCCATGGCCGCCCTCCGCGGCGAGGATCCGGTCAAAGCCGCCCGGATGCTGCGCGAGGTGCTGGCCGAGTCCCCCGGTCGCCTCGATCTGGTGCACGCCCTCGCCGTCACCGAGCTGCGCATGGGCGACGCCGCCGACGCCCTCGCCACCGCCCGCGCCGGGATCGCCGAGGCCTTCCGCACCCAAGACGAGACGGCGGCCATGATGATGAGCCAGCTCAAGCTGGTGGAGGCCAGCGCCGCCGAGGACCTCGGGATGCCCGACGTCGCGATCGCCGCCTATGACGCTATTTTGGAGGTTGAGCCCGAGCACCCCCGCGCCCGCCAAGGCAAGGGCCACGCCCAGATCGCCTGGGGCAAGCTGCGCGAGGGCCTGCACAGCCTCGACCGCTACCTCGAAGACAAAGCCGATGAGCAGCCCTTCCTCGAGGCCGCCGAGCTCTTCGTCGATGATCTCCGCCGCTTCTTGCGCGACGACATCCACCCCAAGGAGTTCCTCGCGGCCCACCGCGGCTCCTACGTCGAGATGTTCGACCACTACGCCGAGAAGATGGCCAAAGAGGGCTGGATCGCCGAGGCCGCCCGCATGATGCGCGACGAGGACGGCCGCGTGGTGCCGATCATCCCCGAGGGCGCCCGCCCCTATGCCGCCGTGCGCGTCGATCTCGTCAACCCGCGCGACGGGCAGCCCGGCCGCATCGGCGACCAGCCCATGCTCGTGGCCCTCGCCGACTACGCGCCGCTGGCCCAGGCCCCGGTGGTCGTGGAGTGGCCGTCCGGCGACTGGCCCTTCCGGGTGGCGGTCTGCAGTCAGGTGCCCTGGAACGACCTCAGCGTGCAGATCACCAGCCCGAGCGGCGACGCCGAGGCCCTCGCCCGAGTGCTCGACCCGGTGGTGGGCGACTGGTACCGGGCCGGTTTTGACGGGGCCTTCGGCAGCCAAGACGCCGGCCGCCTTCACGAGATCAGCGATCTGGAGCCCATCCCCGGCGGTGTCCGCTTCTCGGTGGACTGCGGTCGGGCCGAGCTCGGCGCGGTGGACGACCTGCTCCGCCGCCTCACCGTGCTGCACGCCAGCCACCCGCTGCGCTGCGTGCTGCTCGGCCGGGGCTACCCGCTGTCGGAGGCCTGATGCGCGGCCTGCTGCTGATCTTCGGCTTGCTGGCCTGCGGCAAGGCCGGGCACCGCGGCGGGCCCGACATCGCGCCCGATCCGGCGCTGCAGCACGTCGGCGCCTGGTTCGGCAGCGGCCCCGGCTTCCCGGGCGAGCGCCTCTGCCTCATCTTCTGCCCGAGCGGCCTGCTGTTCGCCGCCGAGGTGCCCTGCGATGAGGTCGAGGCGCCGGGCTTCCGCGCGCCCTTCTCGGTCGAGCGCAGCGGCGAGGCGGTGGTGGCCCGCAAGATGTTCGCCCCGAGCCAGCCGCCCCTGAGCTTCACCTTCGCGGTGCAGCCCGATGGCAGCGCGCTCGCCGCCATCTCGGCCCAGCAGAACCTGCCCTTCGACAAGGTGGCCGACCTGTCGCCGCTGTGCATGGGCGCGCCCGAGGCCCCGGCCGCGCTCCCTGCCTCCGCCCCGGCCCCGGCCCCGGCCGACCCAGCTCCGCCAGGATCGCCTGCTGGAGGCTAATCACAGGCTGTGCCGCGCACCTCGAGGCTGTCGATGAGGTGGTTCTGGGTGGCGCCGCCGGTGGCCGCGGTGAAGCCCACGTAGGCCGGGAAGGCGGAGAGCTCCGGCACGATCTGGTCGATATACACCGTGCCGTCGATGGTGACGGTGAGCATGTCGCCGTTGGCCCGCACCCGCATGGTGTGCCAGCGGCCGTCCTCCATGTCCGGGAGGGCCCGCCACAGGATCGGCTGTCGGACGTCGCCGTCGATGTGCACCGAGATGTGATCTTCGATGGTCGGGTCCCAGCCGTTGAACCAGTTGTCGACCTCGACGCTCCAGCCCGGGAGCGTCATGTAGCCGAGGCCGCCGCCATAGATGCCCACGAAGCTGGTCATCCGCGAGAAGTCGAGCGCGGTGACCGAGATGCCGTCGGCCCCGGTGCCGCCGCTCATGTAGAAGCTGAACGAGATGTCGATGTCGCCGGCGTCCACGGTGTTGACGGTCTGGAAGGCCGTGCCGCCCTGGCTGTTGCGCGCCGCGGTCAGCTCGATCCAGCGGTTGGCGGCGTCCCAGCGCGCCGAGCCGTTGAGGTTCCAGGTGGTGAGATCGAGGTTCTCGGCGGTGAAGCCGGCGTCTTGGCACATGCCGAGCTCGACCGTGTCGGTCTGGCCGCACTGGTCGGTCACGACCGCGCGCAGGGTGTGGTCGCCGGCGGTCTGGCTGGCGCCCGACCAGGTGGCGGTGGCGAGGCCGAGGCCGTCCGGGGCTCCCTCGAAAATAACGCCATCGACGCTGCTCTCGACCGTGATCTCCAGCTCGCGCGGGTCTTGCTCGGGGTCGCTGACGTCGAGGTTGAGGCGGGCGGTGCCGCCGGCGCGCACGATCTCGCCCTCGCTGAGGCCGCTCCAGCTGATCTCCGGCGGCAAGTCCAGGGTGGCGGCCAGGGGCACGCGCACGAGGCGGGCGCCGGGGGCGTCGGTCTCGATGCTCAGGGTGCCGGTGCCGGGCGTGGCGCTCACCGGGAGGCTGCGGGTCTCGCCCGGGGCGATCACCCACGGCAGGCCGGCCGGCGCGATCGAGAAGGCCGTCCCGCTCACCGACAGGCTGCTCACCGTCATCGGGATGTTGCCGGCGTTGCTCAGCCGGAGCTCGGCGGTCTCGGCGCCGCAGATGGGGCCCAGATCGAGGGTCGGGCTCGACAGCACGAGCTCGCTGGCGCATGCGATGCGCTCCACCTCCAGCACCCGGGGCTCCTCGCTCGCCACACCCTCGGCGTCCCGAACCCAGGCGTAGAGGGTCTTTTGGCCCTCGCCGCTGCTGAGGCGCGCGGTGGGCGTCTCGGAGAAGGGCGCCCAGTAGGCGCAGCCCTCGGGGCTCTCGGTGATGCACATGCGCGTGATCTCGGCGTCGCCGGTGGCCCGCAGCTCCAGCGCGGCGTCGGCGTCGCAGAAGGTCTCGGCCCCGCCCGCGCCCCGCAGGCGCGTGATGCTCGGCGGCACCACCGCGCCCCGCACCGTGGCCCGCACCGGCTCGCCGCTGCTCACGTTGCCGGCGGCGTCGATGGCGCAGACCCGAAAGCCGTAGCGCATGGGCGGCAGATCGGGCACCAGCAGCTGGTTCATCATGCCGCGGCCCACCTCGACCCCGCTGGCGCAGTCGTCGGGCGCCACGTCTTCGCCGCGCACCACGACGTAGCTGACGACGCCGGCGAGGGCGTCCTCAAAACCGCTCCAGCCGAGCTGTACGCTGTTCTGTTGCACTTCAGCCTGCACCGCGCCGTTCTCGGGGTCGATCCGGTCGAAGGTGGTGCTGTCGGCGGCCACGGCGCTGGTGTTGCCGTGGGGGTCGCGGAACCAGGCGCGCAGGGTCTTGGGGCCGGCGCCGCCGGAGAGCTCAAAGCTCATCTCGGGGGCGTAGTCGCGCCAGGGGCTGCAGCCCTCCGCGGCGGTGGCGCTCTCGGACAGGCAGACCTGGGTCACGCCCGAAGCGTCGTCTACCACGCTGCTCAGGGTGATCTCCCGGTCGCGCACAAAGGCCGCGTCGGCGTTGATCACGAAGCGGCGCACCACCGGGGCGTCCGGGTCGCCGGTGGGCTGGACCCGCAGGGGGCGGCCCTGGCTCCAGTTGCCGGCGAGGTCGCGGGCGCAGACCCGCAGCGACAGCCGCTCCAGCGCGGAGAAGCCCGTCACCGAGAAGGACGTGGCGGTGCCCTCATACAAGAAGGCCTCGGCGTTCTGGCAGCGGGGCACGATCTCGCCGGCCTGGCCCACCACCCGGTAGGCCGCGAGGCCCGAGGGCGCGTCGGTGAAGCCCGACCAGCGCAGATCGGCCCCGCCCGCGGTGGGCACGGCCACCACCTCGCCGATCACCGGCGGCAGCAGGTCGAGGCGAACGCCCGCGCGCATCAGCTCGGAGGTCTGGCCCGACGCGGTGCGCAGCCAGCCCCGCACGAACTGCAGGCCGGCGGTGCGGCCCAGCGTCACCTCGACGCGGTCGGTGATCGGCTGCCAGCGGCTGCAGGTGGGGGTGGTGCCCACGCAGAGCTCTTTGGCGGCCGCGCCCGCCGTCTGGGTGACGTGAACGGTGACCCGCTGCGTGTTCACCCAGGCCCCGTCCGGCTCGATCCGCAGCGTGCCCTCCGGGGCGCCCGTGCGGCTTCGGCCACCCTCGGCCTCTGCTTCGGCCCCCGCTGCCTCCAGCGCCCCGCCGCCGGTGTCGTCCAGCAGGGCCTCCTCGGGCGCGCCCGCGCAGGCCGCCACCACGCCGAGGCCCAGCACGGCCAGGAGGGGCGGGGGCGTCTGGGTGGAGGTCTGCGTCGAGGTGAATGGGCGATCGAGGCGGGGCATGGGGTCTCCGGGTCAGGCTGTCCTGCGCGGAGACGGATCGGGACAAGGCCGGCAAAAGGGCCGAGAATGACGCGCCGTTGTGCGTAGACATCCGTATTCCCCCGACGGGTTAGGGGGCGGCTCCCCGGGCACGGAGTCCCCCATGATCAGCGGCGTGAACGAGGCCATCGACATCAATTCGGGCGAGGACGGCAGCCGAGACCCCGAAGAGGCCATGCCCCGCACGCCCGAAGAATTCCGGGGCCCGATGCAGCTCCCGGCCGTCGAGCTGGCCGCCCGCCTCCGCAGCGGCGAGCTCCGGGCGCCCGAGCTGCTCGAGGCCTACATCGACCGCACCAAGTCCCTGCACGGCGCCCTGAACGCCCTGGTGGAGGACCGCTTCGACGATGCCCGCCTCGACGCCCAGGCCGCCCAGGCCCGCATCGACGGGGCCCGCCGCGGCGAGGTCTTGCCGCCCCTGCTCGGCGTCCCGGTGACGATCAAGGAATTTGTCGGCGTGGCGGGCCTCTCCCACACCGGCGGCCTGTGGGTGCACCGCGATCGCAAAGCCGAGGCCGACGGCACGGTCACCGCCCGCATGCGCGCCGCCGGCGCCGTGATCATGGGCGTGAGCAACGTGCCCGAGGGCGGCCTGTGGATGGAGACCTACAACAAGATCTACGGCCGCACCAACAACCCCTGGGCCTTGGGCCGCAGCCCCGGCGGGAGCAGCGGCGGGGAGGGCGCTCTGGTCGCCTCGGGCTGCTCGCCGCTCGGCATCGGCAGCGACGTGGGCGGCTCGATCCGCATCCCCGCGGCCTTCTGCGGGACCTTCGGCCACAAGCCCTCGGGTCGCCTCGTGCCCAGCACCGGCCACAACCCGCCGGCCTTGGGGAAGATGGCGCCCTTCTTGTCGGTGGGGCCGCTGGGGCGGTCGGTGGCCGACCTCGATCTGGCGCTGCGGGTGATCGCTGGCCCCGATGGCATCGACGCCTCGGCGGTGCTCCACTACACCGGGGGCTACCAAAACATCGACCTGCGCGGCATGCGCGTGCTTCCGGTGCCCGACAACGGCTTCACCGCCATCCGCCCAGAGCAGCGGGCCGCCGTGGCCGACGCCGCCGCCGCCTTGGTGGAGCGGGGCGCTGTTTTGGTCGAGGCCGAGCTGCCCCGCCTCAAAAAGTCGCTGCTCATCTGGAGCGCCATGCTCAACGAGGCGGCCACCGAGCGCTACGACGTCGTGCTGGGCGGCGGTCAGCGCATCTCGCTCTACGCCGAGCTGCTCAAGCTCCCCTTCGGCCTGTCCAACCACACCTTCGCCGGCCTCGCGCTCACGGCCTTCGACGTCTGGGGCAGCATGCTCCCGATGGACTTTGCCGGTCTGCTCCGCGAAGGGCTGGCCTTACAGGCCGAGATCGACGAGCTGCTCGGGCCGAAGGGCGTGATGATCCACCCGCCCTACAGCCGGCCCGCGCCCCTGCACCGCGACTCCTGGCGCACCCCCTTCGACGCCGGCTGCACCGCCATTTTCAACGTGCTGGAGAGCCCGGTGACGGTGGTGCC